>JAUYCD010000254.1 GCA_030692375.1 Candidatus Latescibacter sp.
GCCAATACCATAGAAGCGATCATCCTGGGCGCCAATAGGGTCGATGCGACTATGGCGGGACTGGGCCGCGGCGCAGGCAACTGCCCGATGGAGCTGCTCATCGGCTTTCTCCGCAACCCGAAATTCAAACGGCGCCCGGTCTGGAAACTCTTGCAGGACCAATTCGTGAAGCTCCGTGAAAGCATGGAATGGGGTCCTCTCGCGCCCTACATCATCACAGGCCAGCATAACCGTCACCCCCGCGCCGCCATGGAACTTCGTGCCGGGGCCGACAAGGACAACTACGTCGATTTCTACGACAAGATTGTCGGGGATATATAAACCAAAAAAATACGTGACTGATGAGGGCTTTAACGTCCCGCTGAAGCCGACGATTTCAGCCGGGAAGGACTTGTCCGAGTATATGAAGGGAGGCATAACGGCATGACGGACAAACGGGAAAATGGAAAGGGGACAATGATGAATATACCATCAGTTTTAAAGCTGATCGTCGCTATGTTCTTCATCGCAACCCTACCCGCAAAAGTCCACGCCCTTACGCCCGAACAGGTTTTCGATAAGGTCAAGGATTCAATCGTTGTGGTGAAGACCCTGGACGCCCAAGGCAAGGTGAAAAGCCAGGGGAGCGGTGTGCTGCTCCCTTCAGGGAAGATCGCCACCAACTCGCACGTTGTGGAAGGGGGTTCCTCCTACCAGGTAGGCCGGGGCAAACAGTTTGTCTCTGCAACTATTTACGCTGTAGACAGTGATAAAGACATCTGTCTTCTCGATGCCAAGAGTATTACAGGGAAACCGGCACAACTCGGCAAGGCAGCAAGCCTGAAGGTCGGTGTCCCGGTTTATGCTGTGGGAGCGCCGATGGGTCTTGAGCTTTCCCTTTCCGATGGGATCGTCGCGCAACTACGGGGCGGACCGCCTCCCTTTATTCAGACTACAGCGGCTATATCCCCCGGTTCCAGCGGCGGGGGTCTCTTCGATAGGGAAGGCAGGCTCGTCGGCTTGACAACTCTCTATATCGAAGGAGGTCAAAGTCTGAACTTCGCCATGCCCGTGGAATGGATAGGAGAAATCAAGCCGGGCCGTGAACCGGCCGCCGAGGGTCGCAGCCAGACCGAATGGTATAAACGCGTTATCGCCCTTCAAAATTTGAAAGACTGGCAGGGGATGCTCGATTGGTGCCGGAAGTGGACGAAAAGCAATCCGGAAGATGCTGATGCCTGGTTCGGCCTCGGGTTCGCTTATAGTAACCTCAAGCGCTATGATGATGCCATCGATGCCTACCGTCAGGCCTTGCGCATCAATCCGGAGTATGCCGATGCCTTGTGCGGCCTGGGGATCGCTTACTCTGATTTCAAGCGCTATGATGATGCCATCGATGCCTTCCGTCAGGCCTTGCGTATCAACCCGGAATCTGCCGATGTCTGGTACAACCTGGGGTGCACTTACTATAATTTCAAGCGCTACGATGATGCCATCGAAGCCTACCGCCAAGCCCTGCGCATCAATCCGGAGTATGCCGATGCCTGGCACAACCTTGGGGGCGTTTATTACTTCTCCGGCAATCGGACGGCCGCCCTGGAAGCTGTCCGGGAACTACGACGCCTCGATCCGAAACTTGCCGATAAACTTTTCGATCTGATCGTACCGCGTTGATAGAATCGAACGTAACAAATGAAAGCTGACATCATCAGTAAAGGAGGGGTTAATGAAACCGATTGTGATACGGTGTAACGCGTATGAACGTGAGGAGCTTATCATAGCTTTTGCGGAATGTGGCATTAGTACCGAGCGACGGGTACTCCAAAATAAGTTGATGTCGCTTTTTGGGCTAGAAGTATACCATGATTCTCTCTCAGAATTTGTCCATTACGCCAAAGAGTTCGGGGAAAAGCACAGGAAAGTCTTACAAGCTCGTATTGTCGATGCAAATGGCGAAGAAAATCTGATTGACGTGACAGAGAAGAACATCTACCATGACTTGGCTGACAACAAGGGCGATCTGAATATATTTCTCTTTCGAGATAATGAACCAAAAAATGAAAATCCAGAGTAAGAGGCGGTTATTACAAGTTGCCACGATGTCAAGATATGAGGTGTTCTCCTGCGGTTAGGTAGTTTCGGTTTACACGTTGTCCGCTTTAATTAGGTGTACAAGTTCCTCGGTCTGTATCCCAATTTTTAACTTTCCTTGCAAATTTCCTTCTCTTCTCAACCCTCCGCTTGACAAAATCATTTTATGATCTATCTTTATGCAAAGAACACTCTTTCAAATTATATCATAAGGAGAACTGTCTTGAAGATTTCGGAAGGTATTCATGTCGTAGGCGGCGGCCGTCACGGATTCGGCATGTCAAACAAGTTCGATTGTCAAATCTACCTGCTTGAAAATCCCGGTGGGCATGTACTAATAGACGCCGGAGTTGGGCTGGAGGTGGATCGCATAATTAATAATATCAAGAATGACGGCATAAATCTTAATGATATCAAACACCTTTTCATAACACATGTCCATTCCGACCATGCTGGCGGATGCGCTGAGTTGAAAAAACGTCTGGGGCTTAAAGTGTATATATCAAAAGTGGAAGCCCCGATATTGCGTACCGGTGATGAGATCAAGCTTTCTCTCGATATTGCCAAACGTGATGGTTTTTATCCTCAAGACTATGTTTTTCATGGCTGTGAACCTGATGTCGAACTAAATGGCGGAGAGAAATTCACATTCGATGCATTCACGATGGAAACGATCCATGTTCCGGGTCATTCACCCGGCTCCATGTGCTTTCTGGTAAAATGGAATGTAGATGACAAAGTAGAAATACCAGATGATCGGTCATTTGGCAACTTGTTAAATATAGTCCGTGAAAATGAAGCTCTGAAACGTGCTGAAGCGTTAGGACTTGATACAAGCAAAGAAGTGCAAAAAGCAGAAGTAAAGATCGGGAAAAGAGTCTGCCTTTTCCCCGGCGATGTATTGGTACAGGGAGGCAAGCTGATGTTCCAAAACTGTATCGGCTGCGATATGGCCGATATGCGGCGTTCGATGCCGAAGCTCGCCAATCTCGGAGTTCAGGAATTATATCCCGGTCACTATTGTTTTCTGCTTTCTGAGGGACAAAATCATATCGATGCCGCCATCGAGGGACTGCGGCATCTGGTTCCGCCCCCGAACGCCTTATAATACCAAATCGCGATTAATGTTAAAGAAATGCCTTTGTTAAGGCAGCCCCCTAACCCTCAGTCCCTTTCCCCCCGTAGGGGGGCAAGGGAAGTCGTTCCTCCACAGTCATATCCTGCCCCATCCAGGGGGAAGGATGTCCGAAGGACAGGAAGGGGGATTCTTCAAATATCGACTTTTGCAAATGGCTCAATATCTAAAAATGCACAGATCGCTTATGAATCACTTCACCGGATCGGGGGATACTATCCCATCAAGCAACATGAGTTCTCAGCCTTAATGGTAAAAAAAAGCCTGATATGACATTTATTCTGCAATAGTATTCGAGAGATAATCTTTTACTATAACTCTGAAAGAGGAGTACTCCGCATGAAAGTAAAACGATTTCCGCCGCGGCTTTTATTGATCACACTGGCTGTTCTGTCACTGTCGGCTGGCACTGCCCAGTCTTCTCCGGGTCGATGGGAAACCATTCTCTCCGGCGACAACTGGAAGCTCTGGCTGGACAAAAGCGCAAAATGGATCGATGATGACATTTATCTGCCCCCGGTGAATCTGAAGGCGATTCCGGTCAATCCGCCCACATGCGGCTGGGATAAATTCAACGCCACGTTCGATAAAAAAGTGATCGTTCCCGGCACAGTGGAAGGATATTTCTGGGGGGCCGGCGGCAACCCGATCGGCATTGCCGGAGATTACCGCGGAGTGTCCTGGTGGAGCACCACCTTTCGTCTCGACCCTTCGCTCAAAGGGAAGAAGGTCATCATCAATTTCGAGTCGGTGAACCTGCGGGCGGAAGTGTTTGTGAACCGCAGGCTGGTCGGCTATGATGTGATCGGGAATGTTCCGTTCGATGTGGAAGCCACCGGAGCGGTACGGTTCGACGGCGACAACGAGCTTGCGGTGCGGGTGACCGACCCGGTCGGCAATTTCGACTGGAACGACAACGAAATGTACCGATGGGGTAAGAATATGGTTCCTGGCGTCCACGGATTCGGCGGCATCACCGGCCGGGTCACCCTGCGGGCTGTGGATGCGGTCTCCATGGATGACATCTATGTCCAGAACAAGCCCAATCCCACTGAGGCCGAGGTGTTTGTCACCCTGTCCAATATTTCCGGAGCGCCGAAGAATGGGAAATTGTCCCTGGTCATTCACGAGTGGAAAAATCCCGCCAACATGCTGTTAAAAAAAGAGTTGTCCGCATCCGTTCCCTCAGGCGGCAAGACCGTTTCCTTCACGGTGAAAGCGCCCAAAGCGCAGCTCTGGAATATCAGGAACCCGCATCTGTATGTCGCCGCCCTAACATTCAGAAGCGCGGACGGGAGCATCGCCGATACCATGAACAAGCGCTTCGGTTTCCGGTTCTTCACCACCGGAGTCAAAGACAGCGACCAGCGGTTCTACTTGAACGGCAGGCGGGTGTTCATCTTCGCCGCAATGACCCGCGGCTGCTGGGCTGTCACCGGTATGTTTCCGACGCCTGACATGGCGAAACGGGATGTGGATACCACCCTTCAACTCGGATTCAATATGATGCTCTTCCACCGCGCCATCGGGCAGCACCATATCACCGAGCTCTGCGATGAAGCCGGAATCCTCACCTACGAGGAGCCGGGCGGCTACCGCTGCCTCCCCGGACCGGAAAAGATGCAGGAAATCTGGCGCCGTGAAAAACTTCGGAGAATGATCATCCGCGACCGTTCCTTTGCCTCGATGATCATCTATAACCTGAAGAACGAGGCGACTGAGGATCCCAGCGCCGATGACATCCAAAACATGCGCATGGTGCACCAGCTCGACCCATCTCGCATTCTCACCTACAACAGCGACCGCAACCGTAAAATGAGCGCCACCGCGCACCCGGATTCAGACGTCATCAAGCTCCATATGCTGCCGTTCGATGATAAGCTCTATTACAAGGGCTGGTGGGACCAGCATCACTGGAATCCCATTGCCGGGTATGTGGACGATTACTACACCAATCCCGCACTCTACCTGCGTTATAACATCGTAGACGGGCAGCCGGGAAACCCCATCCTTAAAGACGAGATCATCTTCTGGGGCGAGGAAGGCGCGTTCGGCACCCAGCTTCGCCTGGAAAAGATAAAAGAATACATTGAAAGCGCCGCACGTGATCGCGGAAGCGTCAATCCGGGCGGGGGCAGCGGCTGGCGGGAGGGCGAGCACCTGGACTGGTACAATAACTACAGCCGGTTCCTCGATGAGAGCGGGTTACGGGCGGCATTCCCGACCGTAGATGCGCTTACCCTGGCGCTGGGAAAGAACATGCACTACTTCCACGGCCGCATTCTGGAGAACGTGCGCCTTTCAAACATCGCCGATGCCTACAATCTCAACGGCTGGGCCTCGGAAGCCACCCATACCGACATCACCGACACCTACCGTAATCCTACCGGCGACCCGGCCATCCTGCAGTACTACTCCCAGTCGCTCTATATCGCGGTGAAGCTGCGGACGAAGGTTCTCTCGAAGGGCGGCGCGAGCATCGCCGATTTCTACCTCATTAACGAGAAGGATGTGAAAGGACCGCACACCCTCGCAGTGGAGATGGTAGATCCCGGAGGCAAGGCGGTCTATTCGAACAGCTATCCGGTCACCGTTCTCGGCGGCGAGGGATACGGCCAGCCCCTTGTGCTGGGAGTGGAGCTTCCCGCAGTGCAGACGCCGGGATACTACCATCTGAACGCCCGCCTGACCGACAAAACCGGGGTTATAACCACCGGGCATGATGAATTGTTCGCTGCGGATTACAAGACCGGCTCCGGAATCAGGGGCAGGGGAGCGGTCATCGACACCACCGGGGTGATAAACGCCTTTTTGAAAGATAATCGCGGCATAACACTCGAACCCTATGATTCAAAAGTAAACGCATACGATTTCATCATCCTCGGGCCTCATAACGACCGCAGAATCAGGGGAATATACCGCGATATAATGGAAAAGGTAAGCAACGGCGCTACCCTGATTATCCTCGACAACGCCGACAAATGGGCGGAATCTATGGATAACATCTACTCCTTCCAGTCAATCCAGTACTGGGGGAACATGCACTGGGGCAACCGCGGGCGGCTCTTTGTAGGGAAAAGCCCTTACCTCCAGGGGCTTCCCACATCTCAGTGCATGGGCTGGGAATACCAGGACTTCTACCGCGGCGATGTCTGGGGGCTGCACATGGGCTGGCGCGGCCCGGAAACCATCGTTGGCCTGGCCGCCGAGCACCGCAAGGAGATTCTCAACGCCCTTGTTCGGGTGCCGTTCGGCGATGGGCAGATTTTCCTATCCACTCTCAATTTCATGGGCGAGCTGACATCGGCCAAACCCCAGTCGGCGGTTGGAAAGAAATTATTCCTGAATCTGCTGGAAGTGAATCAGAAGAAATAGCCAAAAAAACTGTCTGAACCATTGATTCGTGTGATTAAATTGATAAAAGATGGTGAAGCCTTTTTTAAAAAGTCGTTTTCAAATGAAAAAATGATAAGTTTTATTACTTCAGCCCCCTAACCCTCAGTCCCTTTCCCCCGAAATGGGCAAGGGAAGTCATTGCTCCACAGTCTGTTCCTGCCCCCTCCGGGGGAAGGATGTCCGAAGGACAGAAAGGGGGCTGCTTCAAATATCGACTTTTGCAAAAGCCTCAAGAGAAAAAATGCTTTCATCATATACATCATTCACATCATACGCATCAGTGGTTCAGACAATATTTCAAAATACAACTGAGAGGGGTTCCCTTATGAAACTTCGATGCCCATTCCTTGTAATTCTCACGCTCCTGTACGGTGGCATATCCGCCGCAGTGAGCGAAACGGTGCAAGTTCCGACAGCGGATACAGTGCTCACGACTCTTGACCGTAGCCATCCCCGTCTCCTGGTGAAACAATCTGACCTGGAACATCTCAGGCAGCTTGAGAAAAACGATCCGCTTTTCAAGAAGTACTTCGGGGACGTTCTCAAACAGGCGGATGAATACTGCGGGAGGCCTCCCCTCGAATACATAAAAATCGGCCCGCGCCTTCTCAGTGTCAGCCGTGAATGTCTCGATCGGATGTATGCTCTCGGCATGGCCTGGCGCCTCACGGGGGAGGAGAAGTACGCCCGGAAAGCGGAGGAGGATATTCTCGCGGTCTGCGCATTCCCGGACTGGAATCCCTCGCATTTCCTCGACACCGCGGAGATGTCCCATGCGGTAGGGATCGGCTACGACTGGTTCTTCTCACGGTTCAGCCCGGAGGTCCGTGAAACGGTGCGCCGCGGACTGATCGAGCATGGAATGAAACCCGGGGCGGCTGCCTATACGGGTGTAAATGGTCCCCTGTCGTGGGTGAAGGGCGAGTTCAACTGGAACATGGTCTGCAACAGCGGTCTCCTCATCGGCGCGCTTGCAATTGCGGAAACAGATCCTGAATACGCCCGTATCATCGTTCCCGGCGCGGTGGAATCCATGCCGACTGCGCTTGCGTCCTATGCCCCCGACGGCGCCTGGGGAGAGGGTGGTTACTGGCATTATGCTACCAGATATGTCGCATACGGGCTTTCCGCGCTTGAATCGGCGCTGGGGACCGATTACGGACTCTCGAAGGCGCAGGGGCTCGATGTGAGCGGACTCTTTCCCATCTATACCACCGGCCCGACCGGTCTCTACCTGAACTTCGCCGACAGCAGCGAAAACAGCCGCCGCTCGCCCATGCCCTGCATGTTCTGGGTCGCGCGAACGTTCAAAAACACGTTCATTTCGGACAACGAGCATGCGCTGATGGCTCAGCGCGGTGCATCCGCCCAGCACCTGGTCTGGTATGTTCCTCCTTCTGGTAAGGAAGCGAAAAAACTGGATCTCGACCGACGGTTCAAAGGAAAGGTAGATGTCGCGGTGTTCCGGAGCGGATGGGGCGCCGCCGACCTTTTCGTCGGAGTGAAAGGCGGGTACAACCAGGTCGACCACGGGCATCTTGATCTGGGAAACTTCGAGCTTGATGCCCTTGGAGTGCGCTGGGCGAGGGACCTGGGCTCGGACGACTACAATCTGCCGGATTACTGGGACAGTGAAAAAGGGGGGAAACGGTGGGTCTACTACCGCCTGAACTCGTTCAGCCACAGCGTCCCCCTCCTGAACAACAAAAGCCAGGATGAACTTGGCCGGGCGGAATTCCTGAAATTCCAGTCGAAACCCTCATCCGCCTATGCGGTAATCAACCTGACCTCGGCATATACTCCCGCCGCGAAGCAGGTTGTGAGGGGAATCGCCCTTGTTGGCGGCCGGCGTGCGGTGCTCGTGCAGGATGAATTCGAGCTTGACGCTCCTGCCGACCTCACCTGGGCCATGACCACCGATGCGGAAATTACGCTTCAGGGTGATCATGCCTTCCTGAAGCTGAAAGGCAAAGAATTGATCGCACGGATTCTCTCACCCGTGGGAGCCCAGTTCACCATGGAATCGGCGGAGCAGCAGCCGCCTCAGAGAACGAACCGCGGGGTCAAACGACTCCTTGTGCATCTTTCCGGCAAAACCGGGGCCGTTCGCATGGCGGTGCTCCTGTCCCCGCAATGGGAGAAGGGCGGTGTGGTGACAAAGACAGATGTGAAACAACTTGAGAAATGGTAAAAGCAATTCTATATATGACGACATAAATAATTGCGCATGTTTTGAGTTTTTTAGATCCTGAAACGAGTTCAGGATGACGCGTGTCATGCCGAACTTGTTTCGGCATCTAATCATATCCATCATTTACATCATGCGCATCAGTGGTTCAGACATTATTTCTTCCCCATTTCCCCAACCGTCAACTTCAGCGGATTGTTGTAGAGTAGCGTCTCGGTTTCTACATACTTGGTGAATTCTTCGGGGGTCTTGTTGACCGCGCCTTCGTTCCATGCCCCTGCGATCAGATATTCATATCGGAGATCGGGAGTGACCGGAAGGCGAAAAACATGATTTCCGTTGAATCCCTTTATGTTGCGGTACTCCGGCTTGTATTTGTCCTTGACCACGAGGGCGATGGCCTCGAAACCGACCCGGAAGTCGCGGAATGCCTTGATGGAGCTTCCTGAAAAGGTGAGCGGCGGGTATGGATTTACATTCTTGCCGTACGAGATGACCATGCCGCCTCTGTGCAGGGAGTTGTACTGGTTCATGATCTCACGGATGCCACAGCCGAACATGACCGATTTCCGCACCGGCTCAAGCTCGGTGAAGCGGACATCGCAGGTGGCGTAACTCTTATGGGCGTAAGCGATGTAGGTTTGCTGGAGGGCGTATTCGCCCGCGCCTGAGCGCCAGTTCGTGGTATTCACCCGGATAATGCTGCGTAGGGGGCCGTTTGCGATGACATCGAACGTGTATCGGGTGTCGTGTATCGGGCCTTTGTCGGACCAGGGAGTGAACCGCGGCCTGGAAACCGAATCGGGCATGGACACCGAGTTTTCGAAAAGGCAGATGCCGCCTGCGCCGAAGGTGTTGGCCACCGCCATGATGTCGGTTCCCATCTCCATAGGCATATAGTATCCTCCCAGGTTCCCCTGGTATTCGGGATAGGCGGTGAGCATGGGCTTGCGTTTCCCGTGCATGTCCACATCCGTCGGATACCAGAGCTTCCAGCCGATGTATTCAGCCTCCCAGAACGTCACGATATGACGGCCGTAGTAGCCTATTCCGGCATGGGTCTTGTGCGGGGCGAGGCCGCGCTCGGAGAATTCAATGTAGAGGTAGATGGTCTTGGTTTCCCTGGCCTTGAGATTTGGCATAAAGAAGAGCTCGTCCCAGATGCCGTCATGGTCGATGTCGTCCTGCTGGTATTCAAGAATATGGCCGTTTGTTTCCTTGCGGATAAGTTCCGCGCCCACTTTCTGGAGCTGTTCCAGGGTCGGTTCCGGGTTTGACGGCAGGGAAGGGTCGACCACGGTGATGTACTGCTCCGGCAGGTTCTGGTCGGGAAGCTGTTTACGGCTGATCACCACCGGGCAGTTCGGACGCGCCGTATTGACCGGATTGGTGAGAATGACCTTGATCCGTTTCTTGGGGATGAAATCGTTGCCCTCCGTGTACCAGCCGTCCGCGGAATAACTCAGAAACGCTCCGGTAAAGAGGCCGAGAACACACCAGGCGGCGATTTGTTTGATTTTCATGGCAAAACCTCATGGCAAAAGAGTGACAGGTTGAAAAGGAACTTTTATAGATGGCAAAAATACTTAAGAATTCGGGAATTGGCAATAGAATAGTCCAAACTGGCCATCCCCCATTTTTTATTCGGCGATAGACATGTCATATCACTTATCTTCTCTTTAAACAAAATCCCCCCGCCGCATAAAGCGGCGACCCCCTT
>JAUYCD010000255.1 GCA_030692375.1 Candidatus Latescibacter sp.
TCAAGGGATTCCCGTGTAACTTCTTCATGCGTTATTCGGAGACTGGATTTCTTCATATGCTCCTCCCTTCCGAAAAGTGGATGAAAGAAGCATACAATAATTCAGCAATTATGTCAAGTTATTTATGGGTTTACATATAATGTTGTTTAAAAGCATAAAATAATTGAAATATTATTTACTCGGAGTGTCCACAACATCTTTTCCAAGGAGGAAACAATGGCCAAGATTTACACCGAACATGACAGAAGGCTTCCCCGTACCCCGGAAGAACCGTTTTTGACACCCGGATACATTCCCACCTCTGCAGCCATGATCAGCGTCGCCGACCCCGACAGCGGGATACCGAACATCATGCCCCTGATCGGATGGGGATTCCTGAACCGTCTGCCCCTTCTCTTGGGGATGGCGATCTGTGTGGAAGATTACAACAATGACTATTTTCCCCGCGGCACCGGCGATCTCATGCGGAAAACCATGGATTTTGCGCTGAATATCCCTACCGAGGCGCAGCGTGAGATTGTAACCGAAACCGGCCGCCTCTCCCGGCACAAAGACCCAAAAGTTGACAAGTTCAAGGCGCTCGGCCTGACAGCGGGCCCGGGACGGAGAATCAAATCCCCGTACATTGTGGAATGCCCGATCAATTACGAATGTGTGGTGAGGGCCATCATCAATCAGGGATCGCATGACCTCTTTTTGGGAGAAGTGGTCGGATGCTTCACCGATGGCGAGGTGATCGAATGCAAAACCGAGCAGGGGAACGATTACATCACCATGAAACGTGCGGACGGATCCATTCTTACCCTGGGCTGGAATACCCTGATGAAGGAGATAAAATAGCCCAAAGGGCTGTATCTTACATCTTTGCTTCTATCTCGCTGATGGTGCTCTCCACAGCTTCTTTATCCGGCATGACACCGGTCTCTTCAAAAATAGCGAGGGCTTGACGGAGATGGGTGAGCGCTTCCGGGAGGTCTCCCTTTTTATAGTGGATGATTCCGATACTTCCCAGGTCCTGGCCCTCTCCCCTGCGGTCTCCGAGCTCACGGTCGATTTCCAGGGCGTCGGTATGGTATTCCAGAGCCAGATCCAGCTCTCCCCTGGTCTGGTAGATGAGCCCGATATTGCCCAGCGACTGTGACTCACCCCGTCTCGAACCGATCGATTCATGGATTTCCAGGGCTTTTTTCAAGCAGCGGAGCGCGGCGTCCAGGTCGCCTTTGATCTGATGGATAAGCCCGATATTTCCCAAATCCTGTGCTTCACCGGGACTGTTTTCGGTTTCACGGTGAATAACGAGTGCATCGTTAAAGTAGGTAAGTGCAGCGTCCATGTTCCCGCTGTCAAGAAAGATGAGTCCGATCTGTACCAGGTCCTGAGCTTCACCTGCACGGTTTGCAGTCAGCCGGTCGAGTTCCAGGGCTTCGGTGAAATATTTCATTGCGAAATCCAGTCCCATCTCCGAATCGTTCCGACGTTTGTGGACCTGGCCGAGATGGCGAAGATTGCCGGCTTCATACTCTTTGAGGCCGTTTTCACGGCAAACTGCAAGCGCATCCAAAAGATTCTTCAGCGCTCTGTCCAGGTCCCCTTTTTCATAGTACATTATCCCCATGTTGCCGAGAGCGATGGCCCGAACTGCCTGATTCTTCGCTTTTTCTCCCAATTCGAGAGCGTTTTCAGCATGACGGAGGGCCTTGGAAATGTATCCCTCCAGGTATTCGATGACCGCAAGTTTCAGGAAAAGGCCGGGGCTTATGAGATTACGCTCGTGGAGAAGAGAGATGATTTTCGCCGCTTTTTCGCTGTTGCCTTGAAATACGGGCATGGAATGGGTATCGAGGATGGTCGGAACATCCTTCAGCACATCCTCCACAAGCTCCACCGCTGCAAGGTCGGTTTCATCCCGTTCGGTTTTCAGCTTTCTGTTCTTCAAAAACTGCCGGATCATCAACAACATGAGAATTGCGAGGAGTAAAGCAAGAACGCCGGCAAGAACGATCATCGGCTGAGAAGTATACACTTTTACCAGTTCCGTCATGGTCTCTCTCCGATGCTTTTTTGAAACTCCGGTCTCTTTCAGTTAGTCAAATATAACAAAAAAAAACCGGCAAGCAATACCGAAGGGAATTACAGGGTATGATTTCAACAGGAAAAGAAGAAAAAAATTCAAAACTTTATCAGCATGAAATTCTGAACCGCTTTATCAGGGTGTACTGCTCAGCTCATCATGGGACAAAAGAAGACGAATTGTGTGAGGAATGCGCCGACCTCTCCAATTATGCGAAAGAACGCCTCTCCCGGTGTCCGTATGACCCCAAGCCTGCCTGCAAGAAATGCCGTACTCACTGCTATAAGCCCGCCTACCGGGCGAAAATCCGCGAGGTGATGCGGTTTTCCGGCCTGTATTTCATCAAACGGGGAAGGCTGGATATGTTCATAAAGTATTTCTTATAAAAATAGTGACAAAGAGACAAAGAGACAAAGCAGCAAAGTATTTTTTGCTTTAACTTTGTCACTCTGTCACTCTGTCTCTTTGTCACTTTTTTAATCAAACAATCCCTTTCCCCAGTCTTTTCCCGGCCCCGGAGCGGTCCAGTTTTCCGGAAGATCGGTCACCCTGACAGGGGCGCCGCCCCGCTCCGCCGCCGAATAAAATCCGGTCAGAAACACCCGCGTTTTTTCAAGAATCGATTCATGGGTTTCAGGCATGCGGCCGGTTTCGAACATCTTCTGCATAGCCAGCACCGGCTGCAGGAACATGAACACCAGCCTGTCCCATTCGCCGGATTCCCACCCGAAATCCTGCTGGAAATAGTTCGAGCCGGTGGTGTAGAGCTTGATGGAAGCGTTCGTCCCTGCGCTTGTCTGGTGAAGGTTGGCGTAGAAGACCTTGCCGTCCTTGACCCGTGGGGCGTATTCGAGGACGCAGACCCCGTTAGGAGCATGCCAGTCAGGAGTGATGTAACTGACCGCCTGCACTCCGCTGCCGAGACAGGCATGAAGCCAGTAAATGCCGTGGATGCCGTGCGAGGGATAATCGCTCATGGAGTTCGTCGCCTGCACCCCGATAAGCGGCCCCATGGTTTTTACCCTGTTCCGCACGATGTTCACTTCCTTGACATACTCGTGGGTGTCGCCGCACATGATGGGTGTGCCGGTTTTTTTGGAGAGGTCGACTATCATTGTGGCCTTTTCCATGGAATAGGCGAACGGGCGGTTGATGAAAATCGGAGTGCCCGCTTCCAGGTAAGGTTTGGACAGCTCGTAGAAGTAATGGGCGGAGATGAAATCTGAAAGGATCACTCCATCCACTTTTCCGGCCATGTCGGAAAAATTCGTTACCGTTTCGCAGCCGTATTTTTTGGCAAAGTTACTGGCCACCTCCGGATTTTTATCCCATACCTTGGTCATTACCATGCCGGTCAGACGTGTCCACGGCTCTCCGGGGGGATTGATCAGCGGCCCCCAGAGGGAATCGATGTGTGTCTGCCCCGGTGTGGCGACGAGAACTCCGATTTCCATAAGCTCAACCGCGGAAGGGCCTTTTCGCTTGAACCGGGGACGCTCCGTTGCCAGGGCAGTTTTTCCGGCGAGCGCTCCGGCAGCCATGACTCCGCTTCCGAGGAGCATCTGACGGCGGGTGGGTTTCTTTTTCATTGTTCATCCTTCCCTTTTGCCCATGCTTTCCAGGACGGGCGGTCCCAGAGATTGGAGGGCGCCTCCCAGTCAGCCGGAACATCCTCCAACGCTACCGGCGCCCCCTTCTTTTCCAGGTGCGAGTAGAAACCGGCGAGAAAGATTTCCGTCCGGTGACGGAGATTTTCCAGGCTCTGAACCATGCGGCCTTCCTCGATCATGCGCTGGAAATTGAGAATCACCGGGCCGAACACATGGTGATACCGCTCCCATGTGTTCGCTCCCCATGTCAGATTCTCCTCGTACCATTTTCCGCGGCCGTACACCTTGATGGATGCGGAAGTCAGCCCTCCCTGAATCTCCTGCAGCGCCGCATAGAATACTTTGCCGCCTTCCGCACGGGGAGCGTATTCCAGGATCACACTCCCGTTGGGAACTTTCCAGTCCGGGGTCTGGTAGCTCACGCGCCTCACCCCGCCGCCGATGCAGGCGAGAATCCAGTTGATGCCGTGGATGCCGTGGGAGGCATAATCGCTCATGGAGTTGGTGGCGTCTACCGCCATGAGCGGCTCCAGATCGGCGGTCATCTTGCGGACTGTGGCGGTCTCTTTCACATTCTCGAATTCATCGCCGTAGAAGATAGGAGTTCCCGTGCTTTTCACCAGATCGAGCAGTCTGTAAAGTTTTTGCCGCGAGTAGGCGAAGGGACGGTTGAGGAAAAGGGGTATCCCGGCCTCCAGGTAGGGTTTGGAAAGCTCGTAAAAGTAGGGCGCCGTGGCAATATCGGTGAGCATGACCGCATCCACCCTGCCTATCATGTCAGTGAAGGATTTGACCGGTTTCACATCATATTTCCGCGCGAAATTCCCGGCGATTTTCTCGTCCGCATCCCACACCATGGTCATGCGCATGCCGGTCGCGCGTATGAATGTGGTGTTCTGATCGGAAATCGGATTGATCTGGGGGCCGTAGATTTCGGAAATATGGGAAAGCCCGGGAGCGCACCCGATGATCCCGATCTCTATCAGCTCGGGAGAGGAGGGAGTTTTGCGGCGGAAAGTCGGTTTTTTCGCGGCGATACGTGTTCCTTCCTGTTCTGCCATTTTGTTTGCCCGGTTAAGGTTGTGAAGTTGTATATCCCCCCTGCCTGTCGGCATCCCCCCTTAATAAGGGGGGCAGGGGGGATCATCTTTTATCATGTGCATCACACGCATCAGTGGTTCAGACAGTCTTTTCGCTTTCACATTTTATCCACCCGCTTCATGAACTCATCGAATACCAGAAATGAAATCTCCACACAATCCAGCGGCACACTGGATGCGTTGTCATCGGGACGGTGATAGACGGGCAGGGTTTTTTCGTCATAGCCGCGGCTGTTGGCATGAAAGGCTTTCGCCCCGGAGGGCCTGAAGGGATCCGAATCCATGACAAAACCGTCGCTGTCGTCATATTTCGGGACAGCATTGATATGTAAATCGCTGTGAATAGCCCGTATGATATCTTTCAGGTCATTATCTTTTGAAGATATCCACAGATTCGGACCATAGGTGAGGGAGTCGAAATTCGCGACATACCGGATGTTTTTCATGGTGCCGTCTGTCATTCGTTTCGCCCCATAGTGTTTTGCTCCAAACATTCCGAATTCTTCGGCGTCGGTTGCAACGAAGGTCAGGGTGTGGTCGGAAACCCTTCCGGCGGCGGCATGAGCCATCATGAGCATGACTATAACGGAAGCGGTGTTATCGTTGGCGCCCGGCGCACAGTATACCGTGTCGGCGTGAGCGACCACGAGAATCTCATCTGTACGTTTACCCGGAAGTCTTCCTATGATGTTCAAACCTGTAGCGTTGGGAGTATAACGCACCCGGGCTTTCATTCTGGCAGGAGTTTTATCTCTCACCGCATTCTCGAGGAGAGGGACATCCTGCTTGCCCACTCCGAATGAAGGGATCGAGGGAGGATTCGTGCGGCCCTGGTAATGGGTAATCGCCTTGCCATAGGTGCTGATGGTTATCTGCGCCCTGGCTTTGCCGGTTGAGGGGTCAACAAGCGAGAATCCTCCTCCGCTTTTTTTCAGGATGCCGCTGATCCCTTCTGGCGGGGTTCCCTCGCCGCCGAAGGAGGGGAAAGTCTCGATGTCCTGTCCGCCCAGGATAAACTCCGGTTTCCCCAGAAGCTCCCAAAGCGCTATATCGAACCGGTCAAACTCGACCGACGGCAGCGAAAGCTCCATTTCCCGCTTTATAATCTGTGCGGCCCGGTGAAAAGCCGGAGTGCCTGTGGGGTGCGGTCCGATATCCGTGCACAGTTTTTTCAAAAGCTTTTGGGTATAATCCAGCCTTTTCTGCGGTGTATCGACCAGCTCGCCATCCCGTGGGGATTTTACTAAAAAACTGCTGCACCCGGCCATTGACAGGAGTGGCGCGCTCCCTATCAAGGCTGCAAAATCTCGCCTTTTCATGACTATATTCCCCTTTTTAAAAAGAACATGAACTGCGGCTCATCTTTTCTTTACCTGAAAATAGTGTGTTGTACATCGAGAGACAAAGATAATTTTTTTCCGAGTATGCAATTAGCCCGAATTATTCACAAACTTACTGTAACATTTTCTTAACTCTTTTTTAAACAAATACTTATTATTAATTTTGGAAGGCAGCCCCCTAAATCCCCCGAAGGGGGACTTTTCGTGGTAAAGATGAAAATGCGAAAGTTTAACTTTTTTAAAAAACAGATTAAGCCTTGTATTGCAGTCTTTTAAGTCCCCCTTTGGGGGATTTAGGGGGCTGTAGTTTAACACTCACAGAGACTAAAATCTCTTTTAAATGCATAATTCGGGCTAGATAGGGTTAAGGAAAAAGCCTTGAAGAAATGCGATGTCTGTTATATTTTATCTCTCGTGATGTACAAAGAAGTTTGTCGCATTTCTTACCTGAACTCTGTGTAAGGCCTTATCAACCATGATGAAACTTATCCAGGAAATGAAGCTGACCCAGAAACTGGATTTTCGCATGATCCAGTCTCTGAAGCTTCTTCCGCTCAATATCATGCAGCTTGAGCAGCGTATCAATGAAGAGCTCGAGCTCAATCCCATGCTTCAGGCTGAGGAGTCCGAGGAACAGATTCAGGAAAAACCGCAGAGTGCGGCGGATGACCGCGGGCAGATCACGACTGCCTCCGATGAGACTGAGCATAACGGGGATTTCACCGAAGCCGAATGGATGCGATATATAGAAGACGGTTTCGAGCACGATTACGGGGGACTGGATGAGACCGACTACAACGTCGAGGAACGCGAACCCACCCATGCCTATACGTCCACCCTGGCTGACCATCTCACCGAACAGCTAGGGATGGTGGTAAAAAACGAGAGTGACCGTGAGATAGGGGAATTCATCATAGGTTCAATCAACGATGAAGGATTTCTAGCGCTCTCCGACCGTGAAATTGCTAATGATCTTCAGTGTCCCATAGAAGATGTACAACGGATGGTCGCGGTGATCCAGCAGTTCGACCCGCCCGGAGTCGGCGCCCGTGACCTGAAGGAAACCCTTCTCATCCAGCTTCAGGAAAAAGGCTTGGGGGACAGCCTCGCCTGGAAAGCGGTCCACGACCACTTTGACGATTTCACCAACCGCAGGATCAAGAATATCATCAAGGGCCTCCAGATCACTGAAGAAGACATGAAGGTTATTATGGCAGAAATCGGCGCGCTCTCCCCACGGCCGGGGGCGGTTTACAGCCAGGGGGCGAGCACTGCCATTATCCCCGATATCTTCGTGGAGAAGATCGAGGGAGACTACATTGTCATGCTCAACGACCGTTACGTTCCCCAGCTGACAATCAGCTCCAACTACCGGAGACTCCTCGACAAAAATGCCGGCACTCCCCCGGAAACCCGCAAATACCTGGTGGACAAGCTTAACAGCGCCAAATGGTTTATCAATTCCATCGAACAGCGTCGTTCCACCATCCTCAAGGTCTCCCGCGCCATAGTGGACCGTCAGAAGGAGTTTCTGGATCACGGGGTCACCCACCTGAAACCCATGACCCTCCAGGATATCGCCGACACGGTCGGGGTGGCCATCTCCACGGTGCAGCGGGTTACTACGAGCAAATACATGCAAACACCTCAGGGGGTGTACGAGCTCAAGTATTTCTTCACCCAGAGAATCTCTTCATTGGACGGCTCGGATGATTTCTCGGCAAAAACGGTGAAAGAGCGGCTGAAAGTACTTATCAGCGAGGAAAATCCCCAAAAACCCCTTTCCGACCAGAAGCTTACCAAAATTCTCAACACTGAAGGCATCGATATTTCCCGCCGCGCCATCGCGAAATACCGTGACGAGCTCCAGATTTCTCCCGCAAGGCTCCGGAAAGAGCTGTAGGGATAGCCTGAACCCTTTTGATCCCCCCTGTCAAGTCATAAAAAATGGTTACCTGGAATTTCCGTAAAAAATCACGGCTGGAATTCAAAATATCTCTTTACCATTTCAGGGAAACCAGGTTATTTACTACATCGGAAAACGATTATTTTTATGATGGTATTTTGATGAAATCCGAGGAAAGGAGAGGCGCCATGAATTGTCTGGGATTGTTGTCAGGAATCGCGTTTATTGCTTTTGTCGCTGTCTCGGCAGTTGAGGCGGAAGAGGGGGATGCGGGATACAAGCCCTCCCAATCCAATCTGGAAGCACGCTCCTGGTTCCAGGATGCCAAATTCGGGCTGTTCGTGCACTGGGGTGTGTACAGCGTCCTCGGTAAAGCCGAATGGGTGATGAACCAGGATAAAATTCCCATCTCAGAGTATGAAAAGCTTCCTCCCCAGTTCAACCCGGTGAAGTTCGACCCCGACGAGTGGTGCCGCATGGTCAAGGATGCCGGCATGAAGTATATCACCATCACCAGCAAACACCATGACGGTTTCGCCATGTTCGGCAGCAAGGTGAGCGATTACAACATAGTGGACCGCACCCCCTATAAAAAAGATGTGCTCAGGATGCTCGCCGACGCCTGCGAGCGGAACGGCATCAAGCTGTTCTTTTACCATTCCCAACTCGACTGGCATAATCCCGATTACTTCCCCCGGGGAAGAACCGGGCAGGACTATACCGGAAGGCCTGAAAGCGGCGACTGGTACAAATACCTCGACTACATGGACGGCCAGCTCCGGGAGATCTGCACCAATTACGGGAAGATCGGAGGCATCTGGTTCGACGGCATGTGGGACAAACCAGAGGCGGACTGGCGGCTCGGAAAAACATTCAGGATGATTCACCAGCTTCAGCCGCAGGCCATGATCGGCAACAACCATCACCGTGCGCCCTATCCCGGGGAGGATTTCCAGATGTTCGAGAAAGGTCTTCCCGGTCAGGATCCGTTCAGCCGGGACAAGAGCGTTTCCGCGCTTCCCCTTGAGACCTGCGAGACCATGAACAATTCCTGGGGATACAACAAGAGCGACAAGAATTTCAAGAGCACACAAGACCTGGTACAGTACCTGGTCAAGGCCGCCGGTAACAACGCCAATTTCCTCCTCAATGTCGGCCCCATGCCGGACGGTACTATTCAGCCCGAATTTAAAAAGCATCTTGCTGAAATGGGCGCATGGCTGAGGACAAATGGCAACTCCGTTTACGGCACCCGCGGCGGCCCCGTTCCGCCGCAGTCCTGGGGGGTCACAACCCAGAAAGCGGGAACCGTGTATCTCCACATACTCTCCGCTTCGGAAAAGGCGGTGGCGGTGCCGGATTTCGGGAAGAAGATAAGGAGCGCCGCGCTGCTGAACGGTACGAAAGTGGAATTCGCTTCGACCGGGCTGGGGACGATTTTTCGTCTTCCCAAAACCGGGAGGGACCCGTTCGATACGGTGGTGGCGCTTGATGTGCAGTAAAAAATATCCGTGCGGATACAGGTGCAGGCAGATCCTGAAACGGTTTTATCGTTCCCGTGAAGCGGCAACAAGTTCAGGATGACACGCGTCATGCCGAACTTGTTTCGGCATCTATAGATGAATGTATATCACTATCGGAAGGAAATAATCATGAAGAAGTGTTTCGCAATCCTTGTCGCTGTCTCGGCAGCATTCCTCACCGTTCAGAATTCCTCCGCCGACCGTGCAGCCGATGCTTACATGAAAGCTGTCGAGCAGGGAGATGTTTCCGCCGCCTACAAGGCTCAGTCCTACCTGGAGCCGCCCTACTGCTATGACCTGAACCGCTGGCACGGGGTGAAATTCGTGAAGGCGGTCAACGGCCGTGTGGTGCTGCCTTCTTTCCCGTTCCTCTACCAGGACATGACCCATCTCAAGGTCCGCAAGCTGTATGTGCGCGCAGGGCTGGAAGAGATGATCAAAGGCTCGAAGACAGACCTCGATCTTATCGTCCGGATTTCCGACTGGGCGAACAAGCAGTGGGGACATACCCAGCCTCTTCCGTACCCGACCTGGGACGCCCATGAGATTCTCGACCGGGTGGAAAAGGGCGACGCCTTCTGGTGTACTTTCAAAGCCGACCTGTTTGTCCAGGCCTGCAATGCGGCGGGGCTTACCGCCCGCATCCTTGGGATCAATCCTTTCAATGAGGCCGCGCACACGGTGGCCGAGGTCTACAACAACGACCTCCGCAAATGGATGCTCGTGGACGCCTGGATAAACTGCTGGTTCGAAAAGGACGGAGTCCCCCTGAGCGCCCTCGAAGTGCATAAGGCGCGGGGGAAGCTCGATGGCGTCTACATGCACTTCGGCGCGAACGGACGCGGCACCGAGTACTGGGATGTCAAGGCCGGCAAGGCGGGCGCCCTCAAGTACGTAAACGCCCGCATTCCCGCTTCGGAAGACCCCAACAAAGGGTTGCTCAACATGTATGATGATTACCGGATCGTCATGCGCAACGACCAGACCGTGCATCCCCAGTCCAAGGAAGTGATCATGGTGGACGGTTTCATCGTGCCCTACAATTCACGCGGCGGCGAGTGGTGGGGTCCGCAGCTTCACTGGGTGGACGAGTTTACCCCTCTCCAGATCACCTGCGCCAACTCAGGAGAGGTTTCTGATTTCCAGTGGCCGCTGAACGAGGTCAAAGTCGACCTGATGAAAACATCCGTGCCGGGCGCGCCCTGCGTCCTCAAGGCGACATCTGCCACCAATACCCCGAACTTCGACCGCTACCTCCTTGAAGTTGACGGCAAAACTGTTCCCATCGACGGCGATGTCTATGTCTGGAAGCTTAACAAGGGTCTCAACTCTCTGAAAATCGCCTCGGTGAACGCTGTCGGCAGGAAAGGGTTTCCCAGCGAATTTGTCATCGAGTATGACCCGACAGCCGCCGACCACTCACGGCATGTAGATGTGGTATTGAAAAATCCCGGATTCGAGGATGCCGCCCCCTCGAAGGACAAAACGGTTCTGAAACCGGCGAACTGGGGAACCATCTTTTCAAACCCGTTCCAGTGCGAGGAATTTGCGCTGGATGATAAGGTGAAACATTCCGGCAAGTACTCCCTCAGGGCCGTTCCCAAAAAAGACCCCCAAACAGGGGTGGAGTATGCATTTATTGTGAAGAGCGACAATTTCCAGGTGAATGCCGCCACCGATGTAATCTACTCGATCTGGCTCCGGGCGGCGGCGGACAACACTCCGGTGGACATCGCGCTCCTCGAATCCGAATACAAGGGCCAGGGAACCTACCACCAGCGGGTCATGGTCGGCAGAGAGTGGCGGAAGTACGATCTCCCCTGCCGTCTCCACAACTGGATAAACCAGGTTTATGTCGGATTCAAGGTGTATACCGGAACCGTCTGGGGGGATGATGCGCAGATTGTGGAAGTAAAACGGTGATTAATGTCAACCTCACCCGGCCTTCAGCCACCCTCTCCTAATTAGGAGAGGGTAAAGACATAGCCAGCAATGAGTTACCCCCTCTCCTGACTAGGAGAGGGGGCAGGGGGTGAGGTTTAAAAACACCAGAAAATAATGTAAAAAATACTTTTTTGCCGGATCATCTTCAATGAATTATCAAGAAATACCTACCTGATAGCATGCTCGGAAAAAGAAACCGGGAGGGAAAATGAAACGGTGTGAATTTTTACAGAAAGTAATGACGGCGGCTCTTCTTTTTGTATTTCCGGCCCCCTCCTGTTTAGCCCAGACTGCCCAGAGTCAGGCCAAAGGCCCGGATGTGTTGATCGTCTATTCTTCGGGCAACAAGCCGGTCGACGGAGGGCAGCCCGACGCGATGACTACCCCGACTCCCGGCAATGAAAACATGAAGACTGTTACCGATAAACTTGCGGCGTCGCTCTCTTCCAAAAAGCTCACCGTCCGGGTGGCTCTGGCGCACGAAATTAAAACACCCGATGAAATCTTCTCCTCACGGATCCTGGTGGTAGGCAGCCCCTCCTATTTCTGGAATGTGAGCTGGCAGATTAAAAAATTCTTCGACGAGCGCTTCTCAGAAATGTCCTCCCGGAAAGAACGCCTGGGCAAACATCCTGTTGCCGCTTACACACAGGCCGGAGGCAAGGACGGCGCCGACCTGACCATCGCCGCCGTCCGTGAAGCGGTCAACCGCTGGAACGGTACATTCGGGCCGACCATGACCCTGCTCGCCGGGAACAAACCGGAGGAGGTGAAGCAGACGGTGGAAAAATTCGCAGGGGAGATCGCGGCGCTTTTGAAATAGGGATGAGCAATGAGGCCAAGATTCCCGCTTCTCATTTTGTGTGCGGTGGTGGCCCGCCCCGGGCATGAATCAGAAAGTGGTGGTGAGCAGGTGAAAATGATAGTAGACAGTATTTTACTCATTTTTGTGAAATAGATGCCGAAACGGTTTCATCGTTCCCGAGAAGCGGCAACAAGTTCGGCATGACATGTGTCATCCTGAACTTGTTTCAGGATCTAAGTACTCTATCCAAACTCAAGGAGATGTTACAGTATAAATATGAGGCCCATACATGCTCAGCGAACCTACAAGAAAAATCGTCGTACCGGCGTCGTCACCTCTCAGCGAAGATGATTACCGGGAATTTCTCCTCCGGGCATACAGGCTCTTTGCACGGTTTCCCCAGTATTTTGCGCCGGATGAAACCATCGACGCCCTGGAACTTGCCCATGTCATCCCCTCGGTGCCGGAAACGATCATTTCCATCTATGTAGGCATCAACGATGCGGTCTGCAACAAGGGGCTGATAACTCCGTTTCTCGTCCGCCACAGCCATAACAGCGTGTTCGTCTTCGATACCCAGGTGTATTCGGGCGGGAGCGATGCGCCCTCCGGTACCGTGGACGCCCGCGAGATGCTTACCGGTTTCGAGCCGCCCAATTCCACCTGGAATCCCGGCTGGACGTATATCATGATCCAGGACCCTGCGCGGACGCCAGCCAGCCTCTGGAACGAACGGGGATACATCGATATGATCGCGGCCAAGTTCGAAGATTTCACCCTCCTCAGCGACGAAGAGAAGAGCGGCGTCTGTTTCTTCATCGACGAAAAGGCGTTCGATCACCCGGTAAACCGCGGCCGTGAATACCTGAAAGAAGCCCGCCGCCGTGGAGATAAAATGGCGCACGAGTTTGTCATCCCCAAAGACCTGGAAGGGGAGACCGAGGGACTCGCGCCGGTGATTCTCAGAAGGGGCGAAAAGCTTTATGTGGCGACAATTGATTTCCGTCCCTGCGCCCACGCCTGGAGCAATATCCATCCCGGAAATGAGGATTATGCGGTGGTGAACGAGAATTCAGCGGTGCCGCTCGATCTTATCGTTGCCAAACCCCCGGTGAATCCGAAATACAGCGCCGGTCTCATCCCGGCAAGGGGAAGCGCGGATCTTACCACCGACGCTTTTTTCCGGGGCCGCAGGGTGATCCGCCAGCCGATCCTGCAGGGAAAAGTGAGGGGATAGAACAATACAGTTCATTTAACCACGAAAAACACGAAATTTGCTTTTTGATAAAATCATTTTTTGTGTCTTTCGTGTGGTTCGTGGTTTAAAAATCTTGTACTTTTTCGTTAAAGTGAACCGTATTTGGGGATAGAAAAACAAGGATGAACGATGAAATCGTTTTGGCATCTATTCCAAATATTGGTATATTTATTCGCCGGAGCAATAACCAAATCAACTCACCTTGCAGTAAAGGAACAGACAATGGAAGAAAAGAACCGTAAAGAAACGATCGATGATGAACAACCGAACGGAGAATCCATCTCCCGCCGCCGTTTCATGAAAAAGACCACGACTACAGCCCTGGCGGGAGCAGCGGGAATATCGGGACTTGACTGCTCGGGCGCAGGAGTGAAAAGCGGCGCTCCAAAGAAGGGAATAAAGTATGTGACTCTCGGGCGCACCGGCCTCAAAGTATCCCAGTTTCTCGGCGACCGCATGGCTGACCGTAAAATGTACGAACTGGCGCTTGCGGCCGGTGTAAATTACTGGCATAAGTTCGGGCAGTGGGTGGAACCGGCGCCCTACGACCTCTTCCAGAAAATGGATCGGGATTCCTTTTACTGCGACACTGTGGTTCATACGCTCGACAAAGACAAAGCAATAGAGATATTTGAAGGCATGTTAAAAAAGAGCGGGTTGTCCCGGATCGACGGTTTCAAAGTGCATTCCGTGTATGCGCAGCCGGAAGATGTAAAAAATAAGATGGGGGTTA
This sequence comes from Candidatus Latescibacter sp., assembly GCA_030692375.1. Lineage (NCBI taxonomy): Bacteria > Pseudomonadati > Candidatus Latescibacterota > Candidatus Latescibacteria (ex Chuvochina et al. 2023) > Candidatus Latescibacterales > Candidatus Latescibacteraceae > Candidatus Latescibacter > Candidatus Latescibacter sp. Next base: position 14,291 of record JAUYCD010000255.1, read on the forward strand.
TCCAGGCGTTCGAAATTTTAAAGAAGCAGGGCAAGACACGGTTTCTCATGCTTTCCCAGCACAATAATGTCGCCCCGGTTTTCGAAGCGGCCATCGAAAGCGACATGTTTGATCTGATCCAGGTGCCGGTAAATCCCCTCGTTCCGAGGAAAGACGCTTTCAGCTATAAAACCGACCGTCCTCAGCAGGCCCAGCAGGACGCATTCTTCAACCTCATCAAAAAGGCCCATGACAAGGGAATCGCCGTAACCGCCATGAAGGTGTTCCTGTACGGCAAGAAAAACTGGGATTCGGTGCCCGACCTCAAAGAGAAAGTAAGCAAGTACCTGCCTGATGACAAGAGCATAGCCAGGGCGCTCATCCGTTACTCTCTCAGCGTGCCCGGTGTGGTCGCCTACGGTTCCATGCTGTACAATTTCGAAGAGCTGAAAGAAAACCTTGAGGCGATCGGGGGAAAGCTCACGCTGGCTGAAGAAAAGGGGATTCATCAGTTCGCCGAAGCGATGGATTCCGGCTACTGCCGGATGTGCGGCGCCTGCGAGCGGGCGAACCCGGACGGTGTGGCGGTTTCGTCCATTCTGAGATTCAAAGGATATTACACAGGATTCAACGATCCCGAACAGGCCAGATCCCTGTATGCCGGTCTCCCCGCGCATGCCCGTGTTGAATCAGCCGGCGACCTTGAACAGTATGAGAAAGCCTGCCCGTACGGCCTTCCGGTGGCTTCCCTGCTCAGGGACGCACAGAGGATGCTTGGGTGGAGAGGGGGTAGGGGGTGAGGGCAAAACCATGAAAGGATACGCACTTCTCTTTCTCAGCATCCTTCTTTTCTCTCTTTTTTCCATTCCCGCAGCGACCGCCGAAAACCTCACGCTGGAGAACGCATACCTTAAACTCGAGTTCGATGCGGCCAGCGGCGCCTTGGTAAGCATGGTCAACAAAAAAAGCGGGTCTGAGTATATAGGGAAGGCATCCGAATATCCACCGTTTATCCTGGATGTCACCCCGGCCAACCAGAGTTATTATATACGGGATTATTCGCTCAGGGAGTTCGGGGGATTCTCGCTGGCCGACCCGGACAGTATCTCTCTCGTTCCGGGCGATATCAAAAGAGTGCGGGGCGGCGGCCCCATCGCCCGGGAGATTACTGCGGACAATTCCGGTAAAACGCTTACCTGCACCTACGCCATACCCCCTTCCATCAGTGTGATCACCACAGTGACGCTCCGCGACGATTCGCCGGTTACCACCTGGAAAATCCGGGTGAAGAACGATCCCGCAGTAAGGCCGAAAGAGGACCTGAGGGTGTTCCGTGTGGCATTCCCGGTGCTGGAGGGGCTTGCTCTGGGGAAGAATCATGCCGATGATTACCTCGCCCGCCCCTTCGGTCAGGGGCAGATCATCCCAGATCCGGTGAGCTACTCTTTCTTTACTCCCACAAACTGGGCAAAGCATGACAATGTCCTGACCTACATCGGCTGGGCGACCATGCCCTGGCAGGACCTCTATGATTCAGGGGGCGGCCTTTACCTCGCCAGCTATGACCCCACCTTCGAGCAGATCGACCTGGAAACCGTTCCTGACAAGAAACAGGGCGCCCTCGCAATGGATATCCGGACCCTGGTTTACCTCATGCCCGGCCAGTCCTGGGTGTCGCAGGATTTCGCGGTCGCAGTGCATGAGGGCGACTGGCGCTGGGCCGCCGACTGCTACCGTGATGCAAGCCGCTTCTTCCTCACTCCCGTTCCCAGGCCGGAATGGGTTCGGAAAGCCGACGGCTGGTTCGGAACCGGAGGCCCCAACTACAAATTCGAGGACCTGCCGGCCATGTACGAGCAGGCAAAATGGCTGGGGATAAACTATATCCAGGTCTGGTCGGAGATGCTCGAGCCGGTGGACAAGCAGGGAAACCGCAAGGGATACTATGCCTTCTTCCTGCCCGATCCCGGAAGGGGCGGCGAGCAGGCGCTCCGCGAGGCGGTGGGAAAAATCCGCGGCGACGGCGGCCATGTGGGCTTCTACTCCAACGCCTGGACGTTTGACGCCACTCTGCCCGAGCCGCTTCTGCCCTACCGTGACAAGATTCCCTCCAAATTCAAGATTCCCGACTGGTGGAAGGAGTTCCGCGCCTACGCCTCGGTCTTCCCCGACGGGAGCCGTGAGGCCGGGGATTACACCGCCAAGGGAGGCTATGCGGGGATGTGCCTGGGCGCTGAAGGCTGGCAGGATTACCTTGCCTTCTGGATCGCCGACCAGTATGTCCGTGATTATGGCGTCGATACCTGGTATCTGGACAGCTTCCCGGTGACCATGTTTTCGGCGGCGCGTGTCTGCTTCTCCACCGAGCACGGCTCAGAGCACCCCCACGGAGTCGGAAGGGGCTGCCTCCAGCTCCTGAAGAAACTGAAAGAGCGCTCCTATGGCGCAGCGAACCTTGCCATCACCTCCGAAACTGTATCGGATGCGCTCATGCAGTATCAGAGCCATGCGCTTGGGTTGGAGCTGGTGGGCAATCTCATGAACTACCCCAAGCCCGAAATCTATGCCTATTCGTTCCCGGAATTCCCCATTTTCAGCGGAACCTGCAACAACTGGAACGGGATAGCGCTGTACTATCCCGGCGAGACAAAATTCGTCCACGAGGATGCCATGAACCGTGTATTCCTCATCGGCAACCGTTTCGATATGCTCGGCTATCCGATCAAGAAAGACAACCCCTACTGGATATACATGAAAAAAATGGTCGCCCTCCGCCAGGCGGTCAAGGAGGAGTTCCTCAGCTCCCATTTCAAGGATGACATCGGCCTCGGCAGCCTTCCCCCCAAAGTGGAGGCCCGGATATTCCGGAATATCCGGGGTGAGAGCCTGACCATCACCCTGGTGGATCGCCGTGAGGTTAAAGGCGCATTCGAGCTTACAGTGGATCAGCAGAAACTGGGGACAAGTCCTCTCAGGGCCGCCTCACTCTATACTTTTGACGGGAAAAAAACCATCGGCTTGAAAAAGATGGCCGGAGGGAAGCTGATACTTTCTCTTCCGGCGCGAAAAGATATTCCGGCGGCGGTAGTGATTCGGTGATCAGAAAAAAATATTAAACTTATTTTTTCCCAGATCGTCATATAAACATAATCTGCCTAGCTAACCCGAATTATGCATGAAAACAGTATTTTAGTCTCTGTGAGCGTAAAATACAGCCCCCTAAATCCCCCGAAGGGGGACTTAAAAGAC
>JAUYCD010000256.1 GCA_030692375.1 Candidatus Latescibacter sp.
AAGTCAATGCAATAAAGTTGGATTCATATTCCCCCCTTAACAAGGGGGGATGCCAAAGGCAGGGGGGATTTCTTCTTCCCGGCGAATAAAGATCCCCCCGCCGCTTGAGCGGCGACCCCCTTTTTAAGGGGGTAAAAAAAAACTTCAGCACCAGACATTATTTGATTGACTTAACACTAGTGCGCTTCTTTCTTTACCTCTTCGATGAACAGTTCCCGCACCGATTTCAAGAGCTGTTCCCGCATTTCACCTGATTCAGAGAAACGCATGGCGACAGTAGGATGGTGAAGAATTTTCCGCACTATCCGTCGCGTTACCCGATCGAGGGCCTCGAAAGTTTCAGCGCTGACCCGGTTGCGGATTCTTTCCATCTCCTCTCGTCTGATGCTTTCGCATCTGCTGCGCAGAACCTGTATAACCGGGATAACCTCTCTCTCCGCGAGCCAGCAGCAGAAATTGTTCACTTCCTGACGGATTAGCTCTTCCGCTTTTTCCACCTCCATCCGGCGTTTGTCGCGGTTATCCAGAATCACGTCTTGCAGATCGTCGATATCGTACAGATGAGCGTCTGCACAATCGGAAACAGCAGTTTCTATATTCCGGGGCACTCCCAGGTCGATAAGGAAAAGAGGTTTGCCCATCCGGCGCGCAAGACGGGGAGCGAGTTCATCGCGTGTCAGGATCGGTCTTGGGCTGCTTACTGAAGTAATGATGATATCCACAGTTTCACAGAAATCAAAGATACTGTTGAAAGGAACCACTTCTCCTGAGAGCCTGACTGCCAGCTCTGAAGCGCGCGCAGGAGTGCGATTGGTGATGTAGATATTTTTTACCCCGGAGTCGGCGAGACTCTTAAGGCATAGTTCGCCCGTTTTCCCCGCGCCGATCAGGAGCACGGTTCGGCCCTCCAGCGAGCCGAACAGCTTTCGGGACAACTCGACCGCCGCAAAACTCACCGAAACCGCTCCCTCGCCGATGGAGGTTGTATTGCGAATGAGTTTTCCTACCTGGAATGCATGGTGAAACAGCCGGTTGATGGATGTTCCTGTTGTTTTTAAGTCGCAGGCGGCGGAATAGGCATTTTTTACCTGCCCGAAAATCTGCGGTTCACCAACGATCATGGAATCGAGACCGCTCACAACTCTGAACAGGTGCTCGATCATCGGGGCGCCCTTTTTTGAGAATACATATCCGGAGATATCATCTTCGATGCCGGACAGGGAGAAGAGGTATTCTGTGATTTCCCTCTGTGACTGAGCATACGGTTCCTTAAGGGTGGCATAAATCTCGGTGCGGTTGCATGTGGAAAGCGCCACACACGCACGGATACCTTCGAGGAGATGGATATCCCCGAGCACAGCGCTCAGACGTTCGCTGTCGAATGACAGCTTTTCGCGAATCTCCACCGGTGCAGTTTTATGTGATATTCCTAAGAGGAAAAAAGAATCTTCTTTAATTCTTCCCATACAGTTTCTTTTCCTGAATTTTTAAAAATAGTGTATGCTTCTTCGCCTGCCAGCCAGTGCAGGGAAAGGCGCTTTCTTTCTTCCGTGCATCCGGAGGCAAGTATGTCTTTCCGCATTTCGCCGGCAGTTTCAATGAAATCGCCATAGGATTCGCTGTACTGTTCTTCCAGTTCGCGGCGTATTTTTTGAGCGATCAAAGGGCTTGATCCGCTGGTGGAAACCGCAATTCTCAAGGGCCCCCTTTTAACAACCGAACCCGAAAAGAAATCGCACTTAAGCGGATCGTCAACCACGTTCACCAGAATACCTTTACATCGGGCAAGAGCAGAAACTTCAGCATTCACCGAATCATCATCAGTCGCGGCGAAAACGAGGGAAGTCCCTTCGATATCTTCCGGCCTGAAACGGCGGACCAGAAGGGTAAGTTCTCCCTTTGCGGCGATATCGATACATTCGGGGATCGGGTCCTCCGCAACCGCGGTAATGTCCGCCCCGCAGTCAAGGAGATCGAGTATTTTACGGTATGCGACTCTGCCTCCGCCAACTACCAGGCAGCGCTTTCCCCTTAGTTTCAGAAAAACCGGATATAAATCCTGACCGTTCAAATCATCTCCATCTAGTATTTGAGGCATCGAATAAACTCAAATCAGTACATTTTTTCCAGTAAACCTCTCACAGCATCAGCACATACAAAAATATCGGAAAAAGAACTCCAAGTCAAGGATGATAAAGAGGTTGATAATACCTTCACATAATGTTGGAATTGACATCGTAGTAGCCGGGGAAAAGGTTAGTCTTGCAAAAAGGAATGACGGTTCATATCTTAAACCATTAATTTATTCGAAAATGAATTCCGGGGACCTGCAATGATCATCGGCATTGGAATTGATAGTATCGGAACAGACCGGATTGAACGTATAATTGTTCTGCATGGGAACCGTTTTATTAACCGTATTTTTACCTCAGGCGAGCAGGTATACTGTTCCGGCAAAACAATGATATATGAAAGTTACGCCGCACGGTTTTCCGCAAAGGAAGCGATGTTCAAAGCTTTGGGCAGAGGATGGGGAGAATGTGGATTCACTGCTGTTGAAGTGGTCTCCGACAGCCGGGGGAAACCGGGCATACTTCTCCACGACAGCGCAAAAATATTTGCCGAGGAATTGGGAGTGAAACGAATATTCCTTTCAATGACTCATGAGAGCGGGGTTTCTGCCGCAGTTGTAATTCTTGAAGGATAATAAGCATTTCCCAAAAAGGCATGCAGAACTTGTTTCGGCGTCTGTTAAACCATTCTGACATATCTGTAAATAGTTAGCCATAAAATTCATTCCAATCTCCAATTCAGGAGGCGCCATGATACTTGGTAAAAAAATGCTGCTGGCTGCTGCTGTAGTTTTGGGATTTTGTTCGCATGTATTTGCCGGACCTGTTCTCACCCCCTTTACCTACTCCGAACAATTCGAAAGCGGATCGGTCGGCGCCTGGTCATCGTATCCTCCCGCCCAGGATACCGCCTATGATCCTACAATCTGGGTGAAACCCAACGGAACAGGCGCCAAAGCCCTTTTCCGTGAGATCACCCCGAATTATGAGATTGACTACCTCTTCGGGGTGCGCAAGCTGCTGGATATCTATGTCAATCGTTCCAGCGTCCTCACTTTTAAAGCGTACATCAAGAGCAACCGTGAGATCGGAGGTGTACTGGTGAGGCTGGGATTCGCCGACGGCGCCATGGTCGAGCGTACCGTTCCCTTCACCTCAAAGCTTGTCTGGAATGACTGCAGTCTTAACCTGGCAGAAATTATCACCGGAGAAGAGCCCAAAAAGCTCCGCGCGGTGGCATTTATGGCTGTCTGTCCTTCTGCCGATCCGGAGAATCTGCTCCGTTTCGGTCTCGATGATGTAAAGCTGAATGGTTTTCGGGAAGAGAATTGGGAATTCAGCTCTCCACAAGTACATAAACTGGCAGAATGGACGGATTTCATCGCCGCTTCTCACTACCGCGCCGGGGAAACCCTCACCATCTCCGGGAAGACGGCATTTCAGCCGCGGGCGATTGCAGTGCGGGTGAATCGGGCCTTCACTGGCGACCGGGGCGGCATTTTCATCATGAAACCGTCCGGCGACAACCGGTGGTCGGTGGATATTCCGCTTTCAGAAAAATCCGGCCTTGGACCGGGATTCTGGCGGGCTACGATTCTCACATCTTCGAAAGAAGGTGAGACACTTTCTACCGGCATGGTCTTTCTGGTGAAATCCCCCGGCGCTCCCGACCGTAACCCCCGCCTCCTCATGGGTCCCGGAGACGCCCCGAAAATCCTGGCCAAAGCCTCTTCCGGGCGCATGAAGTCTATCTGGGAATCCATCCAGAACCAAGCCTCGGGTGCCCGCGCGAGGAACACCATGGAGAATTTCAAATACAATCTTGAAGCGTATGATGAGATATACTGGCTTCCGACCTATGGGGGATATATTTCCGCCATACGGACTCCGGCAGCCTACATTCGAAGCAACGCTGTGGTGTACGGATTATCCGGCGACAAGGAGGCCGGCGACGCAGCCGCCCGTGCTCTGGTGCAGATGGCGAAGTGGCCCTCTTTCGTCCATCCCCATATCCTGAACCAGGGGCAATTCACCTACTGGCCTGTAGGACAGATACTGAGCGATCTGGCGATCGGTTACGATATGGTCTCCGACCGATTCACTCCGGAGGAGCGCAAAATAGTGGCCCAGGCGCTCTTTTCCAAGGGAGTGACCGAAGTATTCAAGGAATATGTGCGGGACAACCGTGTTTCCTCCTTCACTTCCAACTGGATCGGCGATGTCACCGGCGGAGGGATACTCTGCGCCCTTGCCATCATGAATGAATTCAAAGATGAGGATCTGGAGCCGTATTTAACAGGCATGCTCCTCAAGATGGGACGACTCATCGATACCGGATTCGACAGAGACGGCGATTATGGCGAGGGTTATTCGTATCTGAACCATGCTCTGGAAAATATCAATCAGGCCGCTCCCGCTCTGGAGCGCACTTTCGGGGTCGCTTTCTCGGAGAAGCTGGCGAACTGTTTCCGGTTTTTGCCGTATCAGATCGATCCCAGGACGCGGCAATTGTATGATTTCGGAGATACGAGCGAGCGCCTGGCAGGGATGTCAAATTTCGCATACATCCAGGCCAAATACCATGATCCTCTCCTCGCATGGCTTTACAATATGGCGCCCGGAACGCGGGATGTCGATCTCTTCCTCGCCGACAGTATCGTTCAGGCGAAAGGACCTGATGAGTTGCCAAAAACTGTCCTGTTCAGGGACACGGGAACAGCGATATTCCGCAGCGGATTTTCCCATGAAGATTTCTCGTTTGTATTCCGGTGCGGGCCGTTTTACAATCACCAGCATTTCGATCAGGGAGGGTTTTTCCTTTCCGATAAGGGCGAGAATTTTCTGGTCGAAGCCGGGAGGACCGATTACTATTCCGATCCCTGGTATCAGAAACTCTTCATTCAGGCCGGCGGGCATAACTGCATACTGATCGACGACAACCCCGAAAGCCAGCGCGCCGGGGATTTTCTCAAGGATGTCCCCGCTTGGAAAAATCATGCCGCAATCACCGACTTCCTGGTTTTCGAGGGAGGCGCCTGCGCATCCGGGAAACTCGACCCTCTCTACAAGGGCAAGATCGGGAACCTCCGCCGTACCGTGCTCTTTCTCGCTCCACAGACAATTGTGCTTCTGGATGAGGCAGACAGCCCCCGTGACGCCCGGACAATCGATCTCCGGTTCCATGCCCCCCGCAAGGAGGATATCGTTGTCGAAGGCCGCGATGCATATGTGAAACGTCCGGGCGGGACCCTTTCCATCCATACGGTGTTGCCTTCTCAGTACCGGGCCGAAGTCCGAAAACGCCCGCTGAGCATCTCCGAATTCGGAAGCGAGAATGCCATCACCATGAAAGCAAGGGGATATCTCCAGCTTTCCGCCGATCTGGGGAAAAGTCCCCTGCTGTTCGTGAATATAATGACCACCGACCCTGCCGGGATCAGCGGCCTGAATGAAAAGATATCCTCCGAGTCTGTTACATTCACATGCCAGGGGAATACCTGGTTTGTGAATACGGCGGAGGGAAAAAAATATTCGGCAGCAGGCGCCGTTACCGATGCCCTGGTCTATTCGGCGGTTACAGAAGGTTTCCGGGCGGTGCGCGTTACCTCCGTATCACGAAACGGGGCGGCGGTTTTTTCATCGGATAAGCCGGTCAGCATCGATTTCCATGACGGCACGGCAAAATCCCTCCAATATTCGGCGTTTGATAAAACACAGGTTGCTCTGCAGGCTGCCTCCAAGCCTCTTTCCGTGACTTTGAATGGGAGTAAGTTCGATGCCTGGAAATGGGACAGGAAAAACGGCCTCACCGTAACGCTGGAAGCGGGAGAAGGGGTCCTGGTTATAAAGTAAATCGACCTTTTTTCTTGGGCATTCTCCAATACATTATGTAAATGATGTAACTTAAAGTGATAGATGCCGAAACGGTTGCTAAAAGATGCGCTGCGCTTTCATCGTTCCCGCGAAGCGGCAACAAGTTCGGCATGACGTGGTCATCCTGAACTCGTTTCAGTATCTAATAGGGCAAAAATTATGAGGATTTATGGTGGAAAATATGCGGATTCATTTCTTCTATCACGCATCATTCGAAGGTCCGGGCGCCATTCTATCCTGGGCTAAGAGCCGCGGGCACACGATTACCGAAACCAGTATGTTCCGGGGAGAACAACTGCCTGATGCAGAATATTTCGATTGGCTGATTGTAATGGGCGGGCCGATGGGCGCTGATGATGAGCTGCTCTATCCATGGCTCGCCTCGGAGAAAGAATATATAAAGAGTGCAATAACCAAAGGGAAAACGGTGTTGGGAGTATGTCTGGGAGCGCAGATTCTGGCGAAAGTGCTCGGGGGAAGAGTCTATCGGAATGAACACAGCGAAATCGGATGGTTCCCCGTTCGCCTTACTCCTGAGGCACGAAATTCCCCGGTTTTCAAAGTTCTTCCCGGGGAATTTGTTCCGTTTCACTGGCATGGGGATACATTTACCGTTCCACAGGGGGGTGTCAGGATGGCGGAGAGTAATGCCTGCGCTTTACAGGCATTTGCCTGTGGGGATCGTGTGTATGGCCTGCAGTTTCATCTCGAATCGACAACGGATAGCATTTCTGCAATGATACGGGAATGTTCCGGAGACCTTAAATCCGGTGAGTTCATACAAAAACCGGATGAAATGCTCTCGAAAATGCAGTATATTAAGAAAATACAAAAAATCATGCATATTTTTCTCGACCGGGTGGCAGAGGTGTCTTCAGGCAATCAGCAATGAGATTGTTTGGAGCAGCCCCCTTTCTGTCCTTCGGACATCCTTCCCCCGGAGGGGCAGGAATCGACTGTGGAGCAATGACTTCCCTTGCCCCATTCAGGGGGAAAGGGACCGAGGGATAGGGGGCTATGGAGATAAGTATCAAAAAAATTGATGATTTGAGAAAAGTTCTTTTTTCTCTGGATGGCCAGCGCATCGGCGCCTACAGAGAGCTTGCCGGAGAGTACGATTACGGCGATTTTATACTTACGGTTGACTATATTCCCGATGACCCTTCCAAACAATCCTCCCGGATGCGTGCGCGGGTTTCTCTGGATACAGCTAAATTCCCCCGCGATGTCTTCAACACCAGAAGCCGTGAGATCGGCGCCCGTGATTTCCTGGTCAGAGCGATCTGTTCCACCGCGGCGCGATTTTCCCGACCGGTTACCGGGATAAAAGGGGGAAAAGTAATTATAGACCGGCCCGGCCAGGAAATACTTGAGAACACCGCTCTAGTGTTGGGGAATGATTGCATCGAGGTGCGGTTTTCCGTGGATTTACCCGTAAAGAGAGAAAGAATTCCCGGACAGCAGGCTGCCGCTCTTTTCATCGATACCATTCCCAGGATAATCCGGGAGTGCCTGATATTCAAAAACCTGGACGGAGAAGGACTGGCGGAGTGGATCGAAACGAATGAGGATGCCGATGCCGCCCGATTAATGCTTGACGGACTGGGCCTGGCCGCATTTGTCGCCGATGGAAGTGTGCTTCCCCGCATTAGTTTCGTTGATCCCCGTGCCCTTGTTAAAGACGCAGCGCCGTTCAAAGCTCCCGATGAACTGGCTGTAACCCTAGATCTTCCCAATGCCGGAAAGGTGAGAGGAATGGGGATCCCCAAAGGGATAACTCTGGTTACCGGAGGCGGTGCGCAGGGGAAATCCACCCTCCTCGATGCTCTTGCTCTGGGAGTATATAATCACATCCCGGAAGATGGGAGGGAGCTGGTTGTCACAGCAGAGGATGCAGTCGGTATCCGCGCCGAGGAAGGCCGCCGCATAGAGAATGTGGACATATCCCCGTTTTTTTCTTCTCTGGAACGGGGGATGGATACCAGGCATTTCTCCGCACCGTTCGCTTCCCCCGCTGTATCCCAGGCCGCCAATATCATGGAAGCTGTAGAGATCGGGACATCCCTCCTCATTATAGACGAATCAACCTCCGCGGCTGATATCATGGATCATGATGCCCGTATGCAGGAGCTTATACCCGCCGACCAGGAGACGGTCACCACGCTGGTCGATATTCTTCCGCTTCTCAAAAGCCAAAATAAAATATCGGTCATTATCGCTGCAAATTGCGCGGGAGATTACCTTGAAATAGCGGATACGGTTATTTCACTGAACCGTTTTCAACCGTTTTTCGCCACCACAGATGCGAAGAGAATTGTAGCGGAGCATCCTTCGGGGAGAACTTCGCGTGCTGGTGATTTTCCTTCAGTAATCGAACGCCTTCCGCTCAGTCACAGCCTTGAGCCGTATAAAAATCCTTCCCCGGATCGTTCGAGATTTTACGGCCGTGGGTTTATCCAGTATGGGGATGAATTCATCGACTGTTCCAAGGTAGTCCAGCTGGTCAGCCATTCTCAGGGAAGGTCGATCTCCCGGAGCATTGCCCTGGTACACAGACTTATGGACAGCTCGAAATCTCTCGCCGATGCAGTGGAAAAAGTAATGGAGAGAGTGAATGGTGTCGGTCTTGATACCCTGTCCGGCCGATTGATGGGCGATCTGGCCTCGTTTCGCCCCTATGAACTTGCTGCGGCCATCAACCGGATGAGAAGGGTGAAAGTAAAATAAACGTTTTTTGAAATATCCCCGGCTTTAATACGTATAAAACGCCTAATGCAAAAGCCTGTGGTAATCCTTGAATCATCTCAATCAAAGTTCAGACTTTCTTTGCATCTTTGAGAGATTATTTTACATCTTTCGCCCTTCATCCTTGCCTTATTCTTCTCGCTCCCTCGGATACCTCTATCGGCCAGATGGCGGCGCCCCGGGAAAGACCTTCCGGGTGATACCTGTCGGCTATCTCCTTTTCGATTCGCGGCAGAGCCTCGCTCTTGGCAAAGGCGATGACACAACCCCCGAAACCGGCGCCGGTCAGACGGGCGCCGTGGACGCCCTCGATTCCCTGCAGTATCTCCACCAGGATGTCCAACTCCCCGCAGGAGACCTCGAAATCATCTCGCAGGCTCTGATGAGAGGCCGATAGGAGTTTTCCTGTTTCCGCGAGATCCTCCGAAGTAAGGGCCTGCACCGTTCGGAGAACCCGGTCGTTTTCTGTAACAATATGACGGAGGCGGCGGAAAATGGTTTCGTGGCAGGTTTTTTCAAGAAGCGGCAGGTCGGTTGTTTCCACATCGCGCAGGCCGTTGATAGTACGGCCGGGAAACGTCTTACGGGCGCAGCGAACCGCTTCCTCGCATTCCCGGCGGCGGCGGTTGTATTCAGAATCGACCAGGCCGCGGCGTTTTCGTGAATCAACAACCACCCAGATGTTTCCGGGAACCTCGGCGGGCACAGCTTTCATGCTCAGGCTCGCGCAGTCAATGAACATCGCTTTTCCTTTTCGCCCCGCCCGCGATATAAGCTGGTCCATGATTCCGCAATTCACTCCTACGAACAGGTTCTCCGCCCGCTGGCAGAGCAGCGCCGCCTCCGTATCATCCATCAGGAATTCGTAAAGACCCTCAAGGGCGGTCAGCATTGCAGTCTCCAGCGCCGCCGAAGAGGAAAGTCCGGAGCCGATGGGGATATTGCCGCCCACAGCGAAACAAAAACTGCCGGCCCTGCGTCCGGTCTCTTCAAGTTCTCTCAGTACCCCCATGATATAGCGGAACCAGCCGACCGGGTGGGCGGGATCGTATTTTCCTACCCGGCAGGCGGCCTCACGGTGAAAATTGACCGAGAATCCCCTGATGCTGTCTCCCCCGGTCTTTCCGGCGGCGATGACAATCTCGCGGTTGATTGCAGCCGGGAGAACGAATCCTCCCGTGTAATCGGTATGTTCTCCTATCAGGTTCACCCGGCCAGGCGCAACGGCAACCGTTTCCGGTTCGAGGTCATAGTTGTCGCGGAAGGCTGAAATAACTTTTTCTATCAGCTCATGCATGAATACCCCTGCGGGTGTTCCCGTTTCCATTCCCATGCGGAGGTGATAATTTCCTCCAGGCTCGCCAGGTCTTTTCGCCAGCCCAGGACGCGCTGCGCTTTCTTTTGCGATGCCACCAGGACCGGCGAATCGCCCGGTCTCCGGGCGGCAGCCTTATACTGGATGTTAAGGCCGGTTATCCTCTCCGCCGTTTTAATCACCTTAAGCACGGAAAATCCACAGCCGGCGCCCAGATTGAATGCCTCGGTTTCCCCGCCCTCTTCCAGATATCGGGCGGCGAGTATGTGAGCTTCCGCCAGGTCTCGGACATGGATGTAATCACGGATACAACTTCCATCCCCGGTATCATAATCGTCACCGAAAACGGTAAGGGGGGATGAGGTGATCGCTGCGTTCAAGACAAGCGGGATGAGGTGGGTTTCGGGACAGTGGTCCTCGCCAAAGGACAGGTGCGCTCCCCCGGCGTTAAAATAACGGAGGGAAACCGACCGGAACCCGTATGCCCGGCTGTAATCACTTAGTACCTGCTCCACCATCTGTTTCGACCATCCATAGGGATTCACCGGATGAAGGGCAGCGTTTTCGTCAAGCGGAATGGTATCGGGTTCTCCATAGACCGCGGCGGATGAAGAGAATACGAAGCGTTTAACCCCTGCGCCCCGGAGGGCATCGAGGAATTTTACTGTTTTCAGGAGATTGTTGCCGTAATACCTGGCGGGGTCCGTCACTGATTCGCCGACCTCGATGAATGCCGCGAAATGCATTGCCACATCGATTCCTTCCGAACAGGCTTCTCTCACCGCCCGGATATTGGAAATATCTCCCAGAACAAAACGGGCTTCCGGATGAACCGCCTTCAGGTGCCCGGTGGACAGGTTATCGAGTATGGTGACCCGATGCCCCTCATGGATGAGAGATGCTACGGTCACACTGCCGATATACCCGGCGCCTCCGGCAGCAAGAACATGGAATGGCTTTCGATTATCCGTCGTCAAATCTTCACTCCGTATAGTGAACTGTGGAAGTCATGCGGAGAGCCTCGGCGGATTCCTCGGGCAGCGCAGGATTCACTATATTCCCGCCTCCCGATTCGAAACCGGCCAGGTACTTGAGCTTGTCCGGGCTCCGCAGAGGCGGCAGGAATTCGATGTGGAAATGGTATGGCCGCGGGTCGATGCCCGGCGGAGAAGGACAGTTCTGAAAGATGGTGACATTGGGGAATGGCATCTCGAAGAGATTGTCGTAGCGAACCAATATCTCACGGTAGATTTTTGCCAGCGAAAACAGCTCTTCTCCGGAAAGATCCGTCATGGATGGGGCATGCCTGCGCGGGTAAATCTGGACCTCATAGGCAAATCGGGCAAACGGGGGAACGAACGCCGCACAATGATCGTTTTCGGCGATCATCCGGATGCCGCTTTTCAGTTCTTTTTCCAGAATTGAGCAGAAAAGGCAGCTCCCATTTTCCTCCAGGTGCTTCCTGGCATTATTATACCGGGTGAGCGGGATGCTCGGAATAAAATCGGTGCTGTATATCTGGCCGTGGGGATGGGGATTGGACACTCCGATTACCTTGCCGCGGTTTTCGAACGGCATCACATGCTCGATGCCGGGAATGGCAGAAAGCTCACGGTACTGGTCACGGAAAGCGAGAATCACTGAATGAACCTCTTCTTCCTTCATCCGGGAGAGCGTGGTGTTATGGTGCGGGCTGAAGCATATCACACGGCAGATTCCCCGTGCGGGGACGTCTTGACCGGCAGCGGTATAATCCATGGACAGGGAGGGAAAGTCATTATCGAACACATGAATCCCGGAATAGCGGGGATTGACTTTTCCTTCGGCGCGTGTAATTCCGGGGCAAAGGTAACAACACGGATCATAAACCGGAAGTTCCTCTTGGGTTGAAGAAATGAGAGTACCGCTCCAGGGTCTTCCAGACGTTGCCGGAGCGATTATTACCCACTCCCCCATAAGGGGATTCCAGCGTTTTATGGAAAGTGTTGTGGACATGTTCAGCAAACTCTCAGAGAATTCTCAAGAATTTGTTCATGAAGATTTTTTTGGATATTTTGCAAACAAGTGCCGATGCCTTGTAAGAGCATTGAACCTATTCGGCATGACAGGGGCTCCCGATATTCCTGAGTATACAAATTTGAATGGACATGTGCAAGAAAATTAGGCAAATAAGTGCTTGCCTTTTATCCTGCACTCCTGCATTTTTCGGAATTCTTTGTTGCCATATCATCGTATAAACCGAACATTTTTTTTCTCAGGAGATCCGCCCGATGAATACATTCCATTCTGCTGATGAAATCCTTGATTTTGCCGTGGAGCGTGAGGAGGAGTCATTTACCTTTTACACCGATTTGTCCAACAGTGTCAAAAGCAACCACATGCGTCAGTTATTCAGTGATTTCGCTCATGAGGAGCTGGGACATAAAGCCAGGCTCATGACAGTTCAGAAAAACGGAACTCTGGTCTCCGCCCGGAAAAAGATCATGGATCTGAAAATCGCCGATTACATGGTGGATATCGAACCGCAGCCAGGCATGGAATACCAGGACGCTCTCCGGCTGGCCATGCAGCGTGAGAAGGCGGCGTTCAAACTGTATACCGACCTTGCAGCGGCGGCCGAAGACGATACTGTTCGCAGCCTGTTCCTGTTTCTGGCGCAGGAGGAGGCCAAACATAAACTGTACTTTGAGATCGAGTACGATGATTATGTGCTGAATGAGGATTAATGACAATACGGTTCACTTAAGCTAAAAATGTAAGGATATTTAACAACGAAACACCCGAAAGGCAAGAACAATTAATTTATAACAAAAATATGACAAATTTCGTGTTTTTCGTGACTTTCGTGGTTCAAAATTTTTTAAATGAACTGTATTGGGATTAAGGAGAATGTATCATCATGGAAACAAAGAAAGTCCATATCCCGGCAGTAAACTGTAAACACTGCATCGCCACCATTACTCGCGAGCTGAACGAAATCGACGGCGTCGAATCTGTTGAAGGCGACCCGGCCTCCAAGGATGTAACCATCCGTTGGAGAGCGCCTATGACATGGAAGTTGATCCGCCTGAAACTTGTGGAGGTCGGGTATCCGCCCGAGGAATAGATGGGAAAAGGTTCCGAAAAGGGCAGCGCTCCTTCGCGCACAATTGATTTACCGGTGGTGGGCATGACATGCGCCAACTGCGCCTCCGCAGTCGAGCGGGCGCTCGAAAGAAAGGCGCCGGGTGTGGAATCCGCCTCGGTGAACCTGGCCGATGATACCGTCCATATCATCTACGATCCTTCTCTTACAGACCCGGAAAAAATGGCTGAAGCGGTGGAGAGCGCTGGGTATACCCTGGTGATCTCCCGCCAGGGTGAGCTGGAAGCCGAAGCCGAAAAAGAAGCCAGGGATCACGAATTAAGGCGAGAGCGCCGAAGCTTCGCAGTCGGAGTAATTTTTACTCTGCCCCTGTTTCTGTTGAGCTTGGCGCGCGATTTTTCCCTTGCCGTGTCCTGGGCGCAGGGGGCATGGGTGAACTGGCTCTTCTTCTTTCTGGCGACACCG
>JAUYCD010000257.1 GCA_030692375.1 Candidatus Latescibacter sp.
CGACTATTTTATTAAAGACGTTGCCGCGCCGGAAGATCTCTTTAGTGACCTATTCACAGAAGTTAATGAATTTCTGGGAGTTCCTCTGGACGAGAAAGGCCCACGCTTTTTGTCTATACGGAACGATCCCACCACCGCACGAGAGGAATTTCTCGCCCTCAAAGGCACCGACTTCGCAAGCGAATCTACCATCGTGCACTTCCTCGAAGAGGTGCATGATGTCATCGCTGACTACGAAATCACAGGCTTCGAAGACCTCTACCGGCGCCTCCTGCGCGATGCGCTCCGCAAGTTCAACTTGCGCTACCGTCTTGACGAGCCTTTCACACTGCGTTTCCTCCTCCCCGGCTCGTTCACGAACCTCTACACTGAGCTGCACCGAATCAATCTCGGCAATGGCCACCTCGCCAGCCTGCTCACCGACTTTGAGAAAGCCTTCGACCGGTACGCCCGCACCCAGGACCCGACCGATCTCAAGACCTGCATCGGCAATGCAAGCAAGTATGCCGAGGGGTTAGCTGGGGCAACTTGCGGGAAATCTGATACACTTGGGCAATTGTGTAAGGAACTAAATGATTGGCCACATGGGGCCGTTCAAGCGGCATTGAGCAATCTCTACGGCTTCTGCTCTGACTATCCAGGCATCCGGCACGCAGGAAATCCGGAGGGCGTGCGTCGCGATCTCGCTACCCGCGACATGACGCTTGCAAGCTTGCTGCTGCTGAGCTTTTCAGGTTATCTCTCACCAAAAATCGACGAGAAAGCGGTACTTGGGTTGTAGGATGGTCTGGAAAGAATATTTCCCTTGACAAACTTGTCGGATTTACATATACTTTTTTTGTGGATTGTGGTTCACTCATAATAGTTGGACCGGGAAAGAATTAAAAAGTTGGAAGGAGAAGACGGGTTTTATCTCGCCTTCTCCTTTTTTATATGAATATGCTGTCCCCGTAGCTCATCTGAAATTCTTCTGAACTTTTATCCATGCCAGCTATATCATGAATAATCTGCTGCTTTCTTCAGTTTTCCTTCGCATCGCCCTATTGTCCATCCTCTCAGTCATAATTCTCTTTCTCTCATCCGGTTGCGCGCCGATATTTGTCAAAAACGATCCCTGGCTCGGCAGGGACAAGCTGTATCATTTCGTCTGCACCGGCGCGATCGGCGCAGGAACGACTTTCGCTGCCAGATCGAACGGAGAGCCACGCAGCACCGCCCCTGTGTATGGAATATCCGCGGCGTTGACTGTAGGAGCAGGCAAGGAATGGTACGATCTGAAAATCAAAAATACTTTCTGGAGTTGGAAAGACTTTACCTGGGATATTATAGGCGGAACAGCGGGGAGTTATGCGGCAGCGCGGTAAAAACACTTTGACTTCACGACAATAAAACCCTATAATTTCCAGAACACCAGAAAAACATAGGCAGGCTAACTTACTGAATAAGGAAGCATTTTTCATGGAATCGAGGAGAGGATTTCTGAAAGCGGCTGCGGCCGGCGGAGTCGCCGCCATGATCGCCTCAAAAAAAGCCCCTGCATTCGCCCAGGACCGGGGGATAATGAAAATCGGCCAGCTCGGGCTGGGGTCGCACGGGTTCCTGGGCAGTTTCAAAAAACCGCCAAAAAGTTTCAAACAGAAAGTGCTCTGCAAGCCATACGCGGTTTGGGACGATGCTCCCGGAGTAGCGGAAGCCATGATGGACATGGGATTCGAAAAGGTGATCAGGGATCCGGTCGAGCTGGTTAAAGAATGCGACGGCGTCCATATCGAACATGCCGATTACCGAAGGGTGCTGGAATTGGCCCGTCCGGCTCTCGAAGCGGGAAAGCCGGTGTTCATCAACCGTCCGTTTACCGCGATCATAGCCGACGCCGAAGAAGCGGTTCGTCTCGCCAGGGCGTACAATGCTCCGCTCATGTGCGCCTCCTCCCTGGAATTCCAGCCGGAGGTGGCCGGGATGCAGAAATTCGCCCGTGAGAAAGGTCCGGTGCGAAGTTATGAAGCGTTCTGCCCGGAACCGATTTTCCCCTGGATGTTTCCCCATGTAATCAATTTCGCTCACGCCGGACTGGGCGGCGGCATCGAGACCGCCTATTTCTCCGGGGATTATTTCATCGATATCGGGAAGTGGGTTCACCTGAAACAGGCCCTCATGGGGACTCTCGACCTGACCAGATTCCCCGAGGGATACAAGCCGGATTATCAGAAAGCCGACGAGGAAAAGCGTCCCATCGGCGAGGCGGTGTCCCTGCTCACCTACAAGTCTCGCGACGGCCAGCCGCCCATGATCGGCTATAATCATATCGGCGAGAATCCCGCGCCCTACCACATCACTGTCTACGGCATGGGCGGCAGCAAAACGTTCACGGCGGGAGACAACCTGTTCTACTATATGTTTACAGCGCTCCATGATTTCTATACCAAACGCAAATCGCCTCGTCCCTTTGAGGCAATCCTGGAGCAGCACCGGGCGCTTACAGCAACCAATGTCTCGCGGCTGTCCGGGAAGGCGGTCAGGCTGGACAGCCTGGGCGGGGACGATGCCATCCCCTACTCCGAATCCATGCGGCGGTGGCTCATTCGCTTCCGCCTGTCCGGAAAAGAGTCGTGGACGAAATGAAATGTCTGTCTGAACCATGATTCGCTTGATTTCAGGATTAACTTGATCTTTTAGATTGATTCAATCATGATGACCCGGCAAAAAAGGAGATTTTACCTCCTACTCAGCTTTACAAACCTCACCCCCTATCCCCCTCTCCTAGTCAGGAGAGGGGGTAACTCACGGCGAGCCAAGTCTTTACCCTCTCCTGACTAGGAGAGGGTGGCCAAAGGCCGGGTGAGGTTTCTACAGAACTGAAGACTATTTAACACTTTTTGCCGCATCATCAATCATGGTAATCCTTGAATCCCATGAACCAAGGTTCAGACTTCAATCATGGTAATCCCTGAATCCTATGAATCATGGTTCAGACAATACTTACAGTAAATGAAAGGAACTCTTCCATGTCCGACATGAAGACACACCGCCGGGGCTTCCTGGGAAAGGGCGTCCTGGCCGCAGCCGGCCTTGCGGCCGTCGGGAAGACCGCCGAAGCCGCAACCTATGTTCCGGAGAATAAAACAGGCCCCAAAGCAGACCTGGTGACCATCGGAGCTTTAAGCTGCCTGGGACACTTTGGGCTTTGGGCGCCGCTCATCAATTCCAGCGGAAAAAACATCCGCCAGACCGGAATGATTATCACCCACTGCTGGGACCTGAACCCCGCGACCAGGGATGATTTCGCCAAAAAATGGGGTGCGGCGCCGGTCAAGAACCACACCGACCTCATCGGCAAAGTGGATGCGGTGATTTCCAGCGACTATTTTGCCATCGATGTGAATCACAAGATGGTCGAGCCGTTCCTGGAGGCGGGAGTACCGATCTTCATCAACCGTCCGTTCTCCACGAACCTCGCCAACGCCAGACGGATGGTCGAAACCGCCCGTAAATACAAGACACCCATCATGTGCGCCTCTTCTTTCGAATTCACCCGCGATACCGAGATCGCCCGCGAAGAGGTCCAGAAGATCGGGAAAAGTATCCAGGGTTATTCCGCCACCAACTCCATGAGCGATTACTCCACCCACGGCATCCACGGCCTCTATATGCTTCACCGGGTAGTGGGCGGACCGCTCAAGGCCATCTCCTACCGTACTCCTGACTGGAAAAAACCCAACGGGCTCATGACCTTCGAGCATCCCGACCGCGGCGGCAGCGGAACCTTCTACGGCACCCTCCAGGAGATCGGCGGCGGATTGACTAACGCTTCTTTCAAAGTATGGAAGGGCGGCTCCAACTATTTCGAGCAGTGGTGGTTCTGGGAGAGAGGCCCCTACGACCGTGACAAGTTCATGTGGATTCCCATGCTCATCGAAATGCAGCGCATGTTCATCACCCGCGAGATGTTCGAGCCTTACGAGAGCATCCTGGAAAAAACCCTCTGGTACCTCGCCGGTTTCAAATCCCACCTGGACAACAAGGGAGGATATGTGGAGCTGGAAGGTTTCGATGAGGGATGGAAGGCACCGATCTACCCTGGCGCCGGGCCGTTCGACTATGTAACGGAGTATAAGAAGTATTTCGGGTGATACATTGGCACTTCGACAGGCTCAGTGCCCGACAGGCTCAGTGCCCGGCGGCATAAAGGACCTTAAGAAATTTATCGGATAACTCATGCTAACTGAAAAATCCATGCTCAAGCCAGCCGGAGTGATCATCAAACCGGGGAAAGACAAATCCATTCGTAACCGCAATCCCTGGGTGTTTTCAGGCGCTGTTGAACGGATCGAGGGGCTGGAGCGGAACGGACAGTCCTGTGAGATTTTCTCCGCCCAAGGAGATTTCCTCGCAGTAGGATATGTAAACCCAGATTCGAAGATCATCTCACGGGTGCTGGCCTGGGAGCGCATATCTCCGGACTATGATTTTCTGGAGAAAAGACTCCGGAGAGCGCTGGCCTTCCGTGAACATATCCTTGATGACAGAACGAACGCCTGCCGCCTGGTGAATTCCGAGGGGGATTTCCTGCCGGGGCTGGTTGTGGACCGTTATGGCGGCGGCATAGTAATCCAGATACTCACCGCGGGTATGGAGATGTGGCGCGAGGAGCTGATAGATATTCTGGAGCGCCTTGCCGCCCCTTCTTTTGTGGTGGAGCGATCGGATACCTCTTCACGGCGGGAAGAGGGGCTGGAAGAGCGTATTGAAGTCATTAAGGGAACGGCGCCAAAACCTGCGGTGGAGATTCTGGAGAATGGGCTCCGCTATAAAGTGGATATACTTCGCGGTCAGAAAACAGGGTTTTACCTCGATCAGCGCGACTCGCGGCGCCGTCTCGGCCGGTATGTTTCCGGGAAGAGGGTACTGAATCTCTTTTCCTATACCGGGGGGTTCACTGCGGCGGCGGCGTCTTCCGGAGCATCCCATGTAACCTCGGTGGATACTTCCGCCCCGGCGCTTGAACTGCTGAAAGAGAATATGGCCTTGAACGGGCTGGAAAACATCCCCGGCGACGTTATCCGGGCCGATGTGTACCGGTATCTGAATACTGCGGAAGGATCATGGGATGTCATTGTGCTGGATCCGCCGGCATTTGCTTCAAAGAAAGCCCAGGTCGAGCAGGCGGCCCGCGGATACAAGGATTTGAATATGCGGGCGCTAAGGAAAATCAATTCCGGGGGGATCCTGGCCACTTTTTCCTGCTCACACCATATCAGCCCGACCCTTTTTCGCCAGATCGTCTATGCTGCGGTGACCGACTCCGGCCGTCAGGCCCAGGTGATCGCCCAGACGGCTCACCCGGCGGATCATCCGACCGATGTCTGTCACCGTGAGGGGGAGTACCTGAAAGGATTGTTCCTGAGGGTCATAGATTGATCTTCAAGGTGTTTAGATCCTGAAACGAGTTCAGGATGTAGCGGACTCTTCGACAGGCTCAGAGTCCGCTGACCGAGCACTGAGCTTGTCGAAGTGCACGTGTCATGCCGAACTTGTTGCCGCTTCTCGGGAACGATGAAACCGTTGCCGCTTCT
>JAUYCD010000258.1 GCA_030692375.1 Candidatus Latescibacter sp.
CACCGGCCCGTGACAGTGAAAAGAAGCGGGTACACCGTAACGACGGGTAATTGCAGCCGCATCGCGGTAGAATTTCCCCTCGAAACGGAGGAAACTTCCACGGCTCATGAACGGGGGCGCGGCCATTTCAGCCCCGATCAGACGCAGGATGAACGGGCAGCCGGTTTCATGGCACAGTTCCTCTATACCCGAAATTATTCTTCCTGCAGTGGTGTACAGGAGCTGTTCGATCGTTTCCGGTTCTGTCAAGGTTTTGATATAGAACATATCGGTCGGGAACATTTCGCATACCGTATAGAACGGGTCGCCAACCTCCACATAGGGGAGGCCGTGAGCGCCCACCTGCCGCTCCTTTTCCCGCACCGCCCCGGTATCCGGTTTCGCCGGTGTCATGGCGCCCAGGCTGAGGAAAAATTCCAGGTCTGAATCATCCTCGATCCACCGCCGCTTTGTTTTCCAGGAGGAATCATCCGGGGTACGGGCTTCCTCTGTCACAAGGTATTTTCCCCGAGCGCCGAGTTTGTGCCGCCGGATAAGAGTACCGTCGGGTTGTATCTCTTGCGCGGCGGTTAGTTCCGCTCCGCCGCCGATAAAGAGCGGCGCCTGAAACGGAACCACCTTGGGGAGGAGCGTGCAATGTTCGAGGGCATATTCACAGATTTCACGGTAACTTTCCTGCGCACCGTGCCAGCCGAACGGGTCCAGCCCGAACGGCGCCACTACCGGCGGCCAGGAAGCCTTTCCCCCCAGGAGTTCATACAGCGCTTTCCTGCCCTGACCCATCCCGTTTATTCTCCAAAGGTTATAACGCCGAAACGCCGGGGAATGTGAAAGTCATTGGCGCCGGTGGGAACGGCGGCGCTCAATTCCTGCCCATCAGAAAGCTCCGTACGGAAGAAATCCGCCCGCCATCGGTCGCCCTTCTCCGGGGGATATTGGGGCGCAGTCACCAGTTCGGAAAGCGGGATGGCGATCTCTACAGTCCAGAAGCGATCCTGAGTGCCCGGCTGCGCCCCGCCACCGTACACGCTGACAGAGGCGCGGAGCTTCTCGCAGTTCCAGCAGGAGAGCACCTTGTTCGCTGCGTTTCCGCCGCCGTGGAGGACAAACGCATCATGAACCGCCCCGGTTGGTGAAACATCGATGACAAAATACCCCGTGGTGTCGCTTCCTGCGTCCAGGTAGAGCGACACATGATCCTGCTCGGTGACCGGGCCGTCGAAAGCGGTCACCGTGCTCGCCGCATCCAAATCCTGGCACTCGAATCCTGCATAAAGGTATTTGCCATCATAAAGCAGTCTGAGCGAGGTGGGATGTTTTGGCTTTTCCCCGCTTACACACACGCTGAAATCAATGGCGGGCGCGGACTTCCAGCATTCGTCGTTCAGGATGCCGTCCACCGCAGGGCCTTTTGCGACTTTTTTTACTGTGTAGAATGGCTTCCCGCCCCAAGGCGCTTTCTGTTTCCCGCAGCCGGGGATGAACAGAACGGCCAGAGAGAAGACAAGACAAAGGAGGAGAATTTTTCTCATGGAGTACCTCGAAACGAATATTTAAGTCAATAACGAGCGGAATATAGCGATTGACCACGATAAAAGAAAAGGAAAAAGTCTTAACCATGAATGGGATGACTGTGATTCTTTTATTCACCGTCGGGGTGAGTCAGGCCACAATCGGTTCATCCGGCTTCATGGGCGCTGACGGGAAGTGTCGCCTTTATGATGAGCATACAGAAGGGAAAGAAGACGTAAATTTCAATTGCGATTTGTCGAGTAACTTGTATTCGATTTTTTCGGGGAATGCTGGGGGGTAGGGTACGCCTAGTTACGGGGTGCTAACCGGCCAAAACTGGCCGGGCTTCGACTTGACATGGCACTGCGCCCACGCGAACCTATTGCCAGGCTAGTTTTGGTCCTGGGTTTAGCACCGGTTAACAGGGGAGTGAACCTGCAATTAGGTTTCTTTCTTCTTAATCTGACGATCATATTCTTCTCTTAGTTTTTTATACTTATCAAGGGGCAGGTTCGGATTATTCATATTCATCTGCAATTCATCTTCTCGACTGATAAAGGGTATTTCCTTGTATTTCTGCTTCTTTTGATCGTCAATTTCCCATCTAATATAGTCTTCCCTTGTTGGTTTTCTATATTTCGTCCCTTTTACGTTCATTCTATTCTGTGGGAATGCAAATCCGTCACTGGATATTACCGCAACAAGCGCCATGTCATAATACTTGTATTTGAGAAATAGAAAAACATCATACAAAACAAATAATCCAACTATGAATAATGTAGCAATAAACGCCCAGAAGCAAGCATTGGAGATATTGTCATAGCACCTGTCTTTTGCCATGTTGCTGACCAAGAAGAACATTACTCCAAACAAAGATCCAAAGCAGAACGCTATCCAGCTTCTACGTGAAAATTTGAATTCATATTTTGTCTCCATTTTCTCAAAAATTGCTTGTAGATCCATTTCTTTCTCCCCTGCCTAACAAATAATTTTTTTGTTTTCTTCATAACACCCATTTTTAACAATTATTTCACTGAATCGCAAAGAAAAACAAACTGTGGTTATAAATTCAATATATGTGTATCATAATACCATAAATCATCTCGCTATCAAGTGTTTTCGTTCAATTTCTTCTTGCTTTTTCCTGGAGTATTAATCCTCTACATAGATAGCATCATAAGCTGTTCCATTGACTGATAATTTTGCAGATACCTTCTAGCCTTTCCGCAAGGTCTAGCACATTCACGATATTCTCCCGTGTCATGTAAGGAATGAGTTGCTCTGCCAGAAGAGGTTTTCGGCAGGCGTAATAGTTCCCTTCACCTTTTTTGATTTTATTGAGATATTCTAAGAAATCATCGTATTGCCCAACTTGATCAATATCCCTCTTATCCAACCATTCTGCTATTGCATCAGCAGGAATGTAGTTTTCGATCTCTTTGCCCTTTGTGACCCACGCGGTTCCTTCATTTTGTTCAATTTCTTTAATAATTCGCTTTTTCGTGCCATTCAGACTACTCTGTTTTGAGCTCTTATCACTGTCAATAAGGATGATTGCGTTCTTGTTCACCCTTAGAATGGACACGCCTTCTTCCACAAAATCCGGTTCAATGCTGGAAAGATGAGATAGTAATCTTCCTCCATAAAACACACATTGGTAATGAATCCCTTCTGTCATTTTGCTGTCTGTCCATAGACTGATCCATCTGTTAAAGTAAATGCGGTCTGATGGACCCTCAACCCATATGATTCCGTTGGATTGCAGCAGATCGCTTGCGCGAACGTCAAGGTCGTCAAGAATACCCCTGTTTTCTATATAGGTCTTGACTGTCCGACAAAATGCTTGATTGCCATCGTGTGTGACATGAATGATCTGAGCGTCCTCATTCTTGCCAAATAGATCGATTTCTACATTTGAGTGCGTAGAAATGAAGAAAACGCAACCGTGAGATTTTGCCTGCTGATATATATAGAAGAGCAATCGTCTCAAGAGAGCAGGATGCAGGCAATTCTCAAGCTCCTCAAACCCAAAAATGAATTTAGAAAGATCTTTTTTGGCAACAACAGGAAGCAGATGGATATATACTAAAACTATAATTATTGTCTTTAAACCACTGCCGGATTGGGACAGGGGAATTCGGCCTTTTGTCTCTTCTTCAAGATAAATTTCCCAAAGATTTGATTCTAGTTGCTGGCAGACAATGTCTGTGAATCTTGCCTCGGCCTTTAAAACATCATTTAGTTCGTCAAGTAATATTGTTTCGACAAGGTCGCTCGGGAGATTAGCCTTGTTTATGAAGTGCTGAATTAGGTTCGTTACAAACATTCCACTTTTTGAAACGTTGATATTAGAACTGTCTTGTTCTGGCTCAATGTTTCTCTCAGCCGAAATTCGCCGAAATTCTTTGCCAGCCAATGGATTCTGCTTCACATCGGCAAGCCGTTGCAAATAGTTAGTGGCACCCTGTATACCATCCAGGTGTTTTTTCCCATCCAAACAGTTCCCAATCGAAATGAACCTTTTACCATTTGGCTCACTTAGAGACCAGTTAAACATAGTTCCAATGAACTTTTGTCCAAATTGCCAATGGTTGCCGCCGGGTATACTGCCACCGCTAGTGTTCTCCATAAATACCTTCTTGAGCTCTGTCTCTGTCAGCGGCGATTCAGCAATAACTTCTGGACGCTGGTTTCCATGCCACAAGCCTTGTGGGATATCGAATGCACTATTGACTATATATTCAATCAGATCTAGAAGGGTTGACTTCCCTGAATTGTTGCGTCCGACAATTAGATTTATCGGCTTGATTGCATCAAAGCCCTGCTCTGTGTAACCAAAGCACTTGAGGTTTCTAATTTTAACGGAAAAACTGTCCAAGTCTGTCATCAACTATTTCTCCTGCGCGAAAGCTAACAAGTAATTCTGTAAACCCCTTCATAAACCCAATTTAACAATTATTTTTATCTAATCGCAAAGGAAAATAATAAAGTATTATACCAAAAAGTATGCGAATTCAATATATCTGTATCAAAATACCATAAATCCCCTCACTGTCAAGCATTTTATCCTTCCCATACCCGTATACTATTTTATTAAGTATCAGATTTTTTTCCTTTTCAGCTTTGCGAGAGAGTTCATGAAGATATTAGCATGTTCATTTTATCCTGTAAATCTTGTAAATCCTGTCAAAATTCTTCTTTCCCGCTTCATTTCACTGAATTCCCCATAACTGACGCCCCTCCCCTAAATGTCTGTTGACATTACCCGCTGCCGGTCATATTTTTTGAAACATTACATAAAACCGAAAATCCATCCATGCATTTCCACTGTAAAGGAGAGATTCATGCGAATACGTCCCCTATTTCTGCTTGTTGTTCTGGTGGCGCTTTGTTTCGCTCCGTCGCTGTATGCCGCAGAGTCAACGTACACGATGGTTTTCGACGGCAAGGACCGCTGGGACAGCGCCCTCTACGACCGTAACATCGATGTCGATACCAGTCCCGGAAACGCGCAGCTTCTCAAATCCGAGCTTATCGCCGATGAAATGGGAAACGTCACCGATGCTACAGTGGAGCGAGTGTCCTGGAATGTCCGCGCTAAAAAGGAGCTGATCATCGACGATCCCGCCGCTGAAAAGGCCGCCCTCTTGATTTATACCCAGAGCAATCCGGGAAACGATTTCATCATCGAGGTGAACGGCGTCAACAATGCGGTCAGTTTCGACGCCAAACGGATGCTTACCGGAGGGTGGAGCCGGGCGGACATCAACCCGAAACAGCTCAAAAAAGGCCTTAATACGTTTGTTATATATCCGGCGCAGGTGAATTCTCTTAATCTCTGGGTGGATAACAGCAGACTTCCGAACCGCTCCGCAAAAAGTGTGGACGGCGGCGCAACCTGGGATTACGACCACCTGGGACAGCAGGGATTCTGCGACGGCGAGTACCTCATCCGGCTCCGGCTCTCCCACTATCCCTCGCAGGGGGAGATTCTCTCCGATTACATCAACACGGGCGATTTCCTTACCCCGAACCCGGTCAAGCCCTCTTTTGAGTTAAAAGACATCCGGATCAAAGCTGATGGAGTCACATCAAAGGAAACCGGGATCATTCTCTATCTGAGAGGCGGCGCCACCCCCTCGTATAACCCGACCACCTGGGACAGTTGGAAACCGGCTGAATCTTACCGCAAGATGTCCGGCGCCGCCCAGCAATGGCAGTTCTTCCAGTGGAAAGCGGTTCTCGCCACCCGGAACGGCCTTGTAACTCCGGCTTTGGGCAAAGTGACAGTAACAGCATCGATTGATCCCCGCAGCACGGGAAAGTCTGTTTCAGCCGATGTTTCCAGGAACCGGAAGATCGTACGCGGATACTATACCTACGCCTACCAGCCGTTCGGGCAGGACCGCCTTAAATACCTCCGCGAGCATTACCGTCTCGATGAGGTGGTGGGCATGTGCTCGAGCGAATTCGAGAAGTTCGAGGTGCTGGCCACCTGGCTGCGGGGCCAGTGGCGGGATGGCTGGGGCGCAGCCCGCGCGGGAACGCTCAAAACTCCCTGGGATGCCGAAGTCATTCTGGAAATGGTGCCCGATTTCAAAGCATCGGGGATGTGTACCATTTACGCCAATGCCTTCGTGCAGTGCGCCCTGGCGGTCGGTTTGAACGCCCGGGGGAATGTGCTCGACCATCACTTTGTTTCCGAAATCTGGTCTGACGAATATGAGAAATGGGTTCTCTTCGACATCGGATTCAACAACCAGTCCACACGGACATTCCACATGGAGATGAACGGAACACCGCTCAGTTCTGTCGAGATTCTCATGGCGGTAAACGGGGGTAAACAGGCCCAGCTTGACCTGGTTCCGGCCAGGCTCTGGAAGAAAACCTGGAAAGGCGACCAGGCGAAAGAGGCCGCGCTCATGGATCCCATCCAGTGGAAAGCGCGGGTCGGTCTTCCCACACGCAACAATTACCTGGAAACATGGCTGCCCGGCGAGCTTCAGCATGGTTTCGGCGCCTACAGCTATGACGGCTATCTCTGGTGGAAGAAAACCCTTGTCCCCGAATACGAGGAATACACCCTCCAGACCTCGCATTACCGCGACATGTACTGGACATTGAACCAGGCGCAGATATTCCTCTCGGAAACCGGGAAACCGGGCGATCTGAGGGTGCTCCTCGATACGGTCACCCCAAACCTGGATAAGGTAATGGTGCGTTTGGACGGCGGCGAGTGGAAACCGGTTACCGGCGGCATGACCTGGACGTTGAAAAGCGGTCAGAACCGCCTGGAAGCCAAACCGGTAAACAAGTGGGGAATGGACGGCATCACGAGCGAGGTTACGGTGAACAACTGAAAAGGAAGACAGGAGACAGGAGACAGGAGACAGGAGAAAAGATAGGAAACAAATTCGAAGAATGTGTGCCGAACTTGTTGCCGCATCTAGCATGAATAATTCATAATATGAATTCATCCCAATTTATTTTATAAGAAGATCCCCTCTGCCTGTCGGCATCTCCCCTTATTAAGGGGAGAATTCGCCCCAGACATTGCTTACCTTACAAGTGCTTTTTTACCCCCTTCGATAAGGGGGTCGCCGCTAAGCGGCGGGGGGATCTTATCTTTGAGTTTATGAATGGAGCAGGCTGACATTTGATTGACCGGTAACCGGTAATATGGGACTGTTTTAACAAACATCTTTTTACCATACCTTTTCACGGGAGAATATTTCAAATGCACATCAACCTTCTTAAAATTCCCTGGATTGCTGCCATTCTGACACTGGCGGCCTGTTTGAATGCTTTTGCACAAAACGAATCCCCTGTTCGCATCGAATTCGACAATCATTCCAAAAGAATCGACATCGTAACCGGAAAAGCGCTGCCGAACTACACACAGGCGCAGAGAGGAAGTTTCCAGTTTTTTTTCGGTCGCCTCGATACTGCCGATAATTTTTTCTGGTATTATTTCGACGGCAGAAGAAACCAGAATATCAACAATGTGGCCCTGATGCGTAAAATGCAGCCGCAGAATGTATGGGCGATTCTCGGAACAGGCGGAAGGTATGATTCCCCGAGCGAGAAGACGGTGAGAACCAATCCGATAACCATTTCTGTAATACTGCATCATGCCGTTTCGTTTATCCCTATAAATCCCGCTACACAAAAACCCGATCCCAGAATTTTTGTG
This sequence comes from Candidatus Latescibacter sp., assembly GCA_030692375.1. Classification (NCBI taxonomy): domain Bacteria; kingdom Pseudomonadati; phylum Candidatus Latescibacterota; class Candidatus Latescibacteria (ex Chuvochina et al. 2023); order Candidatus Latescibacterales; family Candidatus Latescibacteraceae; genus Candidatus Latescibacter; species Candidatus Latescibacter sp. The sequence continues at coordinate 7,706 of JAUYCD010000258.1, forward strand.
CTGATCGAGGACATGAATCTTATCCAGTTTGCTCCTGTCAATCACTGGATGGCGACTCTGGGGCAGAAAGAATATGAATCCGAAAAAGGGAAAAAATATTGAGATCATAATTTTCTCGCAAAGTTCGCAAAGTTCGCAAAGAAAGAAAAAATTTGACAGGATTAACAAGATTTACATGATTATAGGAAAAAAGTAAGTTCTCTGATTTGACGAAAACCTCACCCGGCATTTGGAGAATACATATGAATCAGTTCAGTCGATCGAGAAGAAATGTTTTCAAATCCGGTTTTGCCGCAGCCGCAGCCGCAGTTGTTACTACCGGTGAAGCGACAGCCGATCTGCCGGCGCCGGCGCCGAAAAAACCGGGAGAACTTAAAATTGTAGGCGCCATGGGGCATGACTACAGGCTTGAAACGGGGATCAGGCCGATATTAAGCCGTATAAAAAACGCCCGTATATGGTGGGCCCGTCATTACGGCCCCATAACTCCAGAATTGCTCAGCGACACCGACCTTCTTTTGACCTATTATTTCGGCGATTCATTCGAATGGAGCCCTTCGGGTCTGGCTGACAGCATGGGGAAAAACTTCCATTCGCTGTATACCGAAGAAAATGTGTCGGCGATCATGGATAATATCGAAAACCGCGGCATGGGCTGGATACCCATTCATAACTCCATCTGGAACGGAAACGACCGTATGTGCGATTTCATGGGTATCGAGCCGATGCTTCACCGTGAAATTCAACCCATTATCATCAAGAATCTGAATCAGAACCATCCCATCACGAAAGGGATGGAGCCATTTATCATAAACCTCGATGAACAGTTCGGCGTTTTCCTGAAAAATCCCGCCGAGACAACAGTACTGTTCAAAACCCTAGCGGTGCATGACAAGCGTGAGACCATTCAGGGCTGGTGTGTCCAGAAGGGCAAGGGGAGAATTGTCGGTCTTCCGCCGGGACATTATGAATGGACATGGTACGAAGACGCTTTCAAGGAAATAATGTGGCGCTCGGCTCACTGGGCGATGGGCATGGATATTCCCGCTTTCCCGGGGAATTATGTCAATGAAATCTGGTAAAAAAAAGGAAAATACATGAAACCGAAAGCACCCGGCGAAACCAAGGTAGTGGCGATTTTCGGTATTACCGACTGGAATAACGGAATCGGGCATGAGATCCATGTGCGTGAAATATTCAAATCCAGGAAAGACTGGCGGCTGGTATTTGTCAGGGCGAATAAATTTTTCACGCCCGAGCTTATCGGCGACGCCGACCTGCTGATTACCTGCCGCGCAGGCGGCGCGGATCCGATCGACCTTTTCAGCGCGGATGCGGGTGCGACAGATTCGGTTGTTCCGGGAGCTCCGCTCTGGACTGATAAAAATGTGAAAGCCGTCATCGAAAATGTCCGCAGCCGGGGCATGGGGCTTCTTGCGCTCCATAACACCATCGGTGCGGGGAACAGGCAATTACTGGATTTCCTGGATGTAAAAGAGATCATGCCGAACGAGTTTGAGCCTCTATGGGCGAGAAAGGTCAACAAGGATCATCCGGTTACCCAGGGAGTCGGAAAATTTTTCATCCCCCACGATGAACAGTATGCGGTCATCATCAAATCGACATCCACCGCGACACTCATCGAGACAACGGCTATCCACGAGAAACGTCAGGCAGTGAGCGGATGGGCGCTGGAAAGCGGCAAAGGGAGGATTGTCGGCCTCTTGCCCGGCAGCACTGTGCACGCCTACCTTGTACCGGAATATCGGAATATACTCTGGCGGGCCGCTCACTGGACTATGCACCGTGATATTCCTCCGTACCCGGAAGCGAAAAACACCCTCTACGACTGATACCGATCAGGGAATTATACATGACGACATATTTTATAGCGTTTCTTTTCAAAATAGATGCCGAAACGGTTTCATCGTTCCCGCGAAGCGGCAACAAGTTCGGCATGACACGTGTCATCCTGAACTCGTTTCAGGATCTAAACAATCAAAACATGAGCCTTTATTTATGTCGTCACGTATTACATCAAGGAGTGCTATGTGAAAAGAAAGATCTTTAAGTGTTTCCCGGGAAAACTGGCCGTTCTCCTTCTGTTGATTATCCTGGTCACACCGGCCTGGTGCTTTGCCGAAGAACTCGAATTTACCTTTCAGAATTCCTATGACAAAACCCAGCAGAAAGCGGCGGCGTATATCCCGGAAATCTGCAAAACCCAGGCGAAAAGCCCCCTCCTGGTGATAGCGCACTACATGGGCGGGAACCGCTTCACCGCCCGGAACGGCGGGTATTACCCGGAATGCGACTCCCGCGGCTGGCTTGTGGTCTGTCCCGAGCTGCATGGGCGCAGGACTGGCGGCGAAACCTCACTGGCATCCCTCGGCGCGCAGCACGATATTATCGACTCCGTCAATTACATGAAACTGCACTATAAGGTGGATGCCGCAAAGATTTACCTTGACGGCCGTTCGATGGGCGGTATGATGGCGGGAATGATGGCTGCCAAATACCCGGATGTTTTCGCCGCGGCCATGTCCGGGCAGGGCATCTCCGACCTGAAGCTTTGGTGGGACACCACCATTCCCAGTCTGCGCCAGAGTGTGGAGAAAGAATGCGGCCCCTGGTCCGAAGCTGTCCGGTTCGATTACGAACGGCGCTCCTCCATCTCGTACGCACCGAATTTTCAGTATGTGCCGTTCATGCTCTGGCACGGGACCAGCGACACATGGGTTCCCCCGGAACAGTCCGAGCGGCTGGTGGCGGCGATTCGCACATACAACCGGTTCCAGCCGGATGCGAACTGGCTGCTCTGCGCATCGCACTGCCCGGCCAACTACAGCCCGAAATGGATCTGCGACCAGTTCACCTACTATGAAAATATCTGCGAGGCGGGTTTTCAGACTCCAACCCGCTTTTTCCCGGAGCTTACCATTGTCACCGACGAGGCCAAGAGTTTTTACTGGCTCGGCATAACACCATTGAAAGATGATGCGTTCGCACGGGTGGAGGCCGGTCTCGCCAACGGGATTCTGAAGGTGAAAACGGACAATGTGAAGGAAATCACCATTAACCTGGATCAGATTTCACGGCTTATCACATTTACGAAATACGATATTAACGCGAAAGAAACCATCCGCCTGGCCATTGTGAAAGATGGGAAAACCCTCTTTGAGACCACGGCGGGCGGGAGGAAATCGGGTACGCTGCCGGAGACGCTTTTTAAGAAGTAAGAGTATTTCTCTCAAAAACGCAAGCAAGAGGAAAAAGAAAATTTAGACAGGATTAACAAGATTAACAAGATTTTGGAAAAATACAAAGATATAATCCTGTAAATCTTGTAAATCCTGTCTAGAAATATTTATATATGACAAGGAGAATTCATGAAACGACGAGATGCATTCTGCATGATTCCTCTTTCTTTGGCAGGTCTGGCGGTTATGGCCGGACGGGTATTCGCCCAGGATACAGACTTTGGCGGTCAAAGAGGTATAGCTCCTTCCGTTCCGGAAAATCGGGGGACCGAACCCCTTTCCATCAGGTATCTCCATAAAGTGCGGAATATGCTCACATTCATCCGTGAGACACAGGGAGACAAACTCCTGGAAGCCTCCTACGCAATCGCCCGCACGGTGATGAAGAAGAACACCTGCTGGTATTCCTGGGATATGGGACACAGCCTCACCGCCGACCTTGTTCCGGGGCGCAACGGTGTCCCGGAAATTTTCACCATGGGCTATGACCCGCAGAAGTCGAAAACCGGCGACCTCTTCCTCGCCAACATCTTTGAAGGTCCCCACGCCGACCTGGAAAAGAAGGATATTTTTGTCATCGGCAGCCCCGTTCCCTGGAGCATGGATGCCAAAGGCGCCGAGCTGATCGTCCGGGATTCCGCGAAAGTACGAATCCGCCCCTACTCGAAAATCTGGATCGAAACCAACCTCACCACGGTCGGGGCTATCATGCAGGTTCCGGGCATGCCCGCGCCCATCGGCCCGGTTTCCGGGATCATCGGAATGGTGACATTCTGGATGATGATGGCGGACACCTGCCGCATCCTGGCCCGCGAGGGGCAGAGCGTCCCGGTTCGCGGCGACGAGCCGAAGCTGGCCGGGAAAAATATCCCCTGGGTGAGCCTCTCAGCGCCGCTGATGGACGATTACTACGATACCGTCCTGCAGCAGATGGAAATGATCGGCATGGAGCTTGGGAATATCCGTCAGATCGCCAGGATGGCGGTGAACTCGGTGCTCTCCGGCGGCAAAGTGTGGTGCTACAGCCGCTACCGCGACTCGCTGTCCATCGAAGCACAGACCCGCCGCGGCGGCCTGGGGCTGACACGCGGCATCGATGAGCAGAACGGCAAAATCGTCTCCTTCGAAGGTGATTTCAAAGGCTCTCCCAAAGACCTCGTGATCATGGGCATCTACCAGCCGGAGGATGACCATGACCTGAAAAATCTCGACCTTTTCCGCAAGTCAGGGATGAAAGTGGCCTCCATCGGCCCCATCACCCGCGACATCAGGATACCGTCCGGACGAACAGTCCCCAAAGAGACCGATGTCCATGTCGGCAGGATGTGCGATACGTACGGCCTCTATGCGGTTCCGGGTTTCGAGCGGAAAATATGCCCCACCTCCGGGGCGCTCATGAACCAGATGTACTGGGCAATCTGCATGGAAATCATGGAGGAGATGATCCGACGCACCAACGGCAACGTTCCGGGAGTTTTCTTCTCCGCCGCAATCAAGGGCGGGACGGAGCATATGCAAAGGGTGAATGAATTGTACAAGGAGAGAGGGTATTAGAATAAGGATGGAAAATAAGGATACGGGGAAAAAACTGAAGTATGAAATCTGAATAATTGTCTGAACCACGATTTATCTGATTTGAGGATTACTATGATGAGTTAATCCTAAGAAAAATCAAGTTAATCGTGTAATCATACGAATCATGGTTCAGACATTCTGGGTAAAATAAAAATTGACTGACCATCTTATTGAGAAGAATGGATTCATATTATTTCCATCCTTCATCTTTTTGGAGAGGCATCCGGTGACGGTTTTTACGGTTTCATCTCGGTGATCTCGCTCCACTGGTTCACATTGGAGCCGCCCTCGAGTTCCGTGTCGTTCACATTTACCCTGTTTATCGCTCTGCGGACTCCCTGGTCATCGGTGTAGCTGTACCCGCCCTGGTGTATAACGAAGTATTTGCCGTCCACAGTGCCGATGTACATAATGATGTGACCGGGATTGCCGATAAGGGTGATTGCAGGCTCGCAGGTGGCGAGATACTTGTATTTCTCCTCTTTCGGGGTGTTCCTCGGAAAGGCATACACATGATCGCTCGAGTGAAGCTCGTGGGTGGTCCAACGCCCGGTTAAAATCCCGAATGTTCGAAGCACCACCCGCTGAGTTCCGCAGCAGTCCCGCTCATAACTCTGATCCGCCCAGCCATAGGGACGGTAGAGCAGGGAGAAAATCGTGTTGAGGATATTACGTTGAGTATAGGACTGATACCCGACGTTGACCTTTGCGTCCGGCTTGACCCATCCGGTAATAAACTCGAGTGAGGCGTTCCCCTTGCGCACCGGAATGACGACTTGATACCCCTCGGATGTTTTCTTCGTAAGTTTGGCTTTTTCACCCATGTACAGATCGGTTGCAAAGTTCTTGAACTCTTTGTCCGAATACAGGGGAACCTTGTGAACAAGCGAAACGATGAAATCCTTCGAGTTCATATAGTTTTCTATCTCTTTGGGAGAGCCGAAAGCAACATTGACCGCGGGAATCCAGCCGAACGCCAGTTCGCTCCGGGCATAGTACCAGTCGGCATTCGGAGAGGCGTGAAGCACCGCGACCGGGCTGAACGCATCGAGGGCGGTAGACTGAATGGAATCTATCCAGCCATCCGGAGAACCGTACCCCGCCTCATTGGTTGGTAACGCCCTGTTAAGAGTATGGGCGACCAGGATGCCGTACCGGGGAGTGATAGTATTCGCGATAGCGTCGGTATTGATCCTGTCCTCAACTTCCTTAATTTCCAGTTCATCATATCTCATTCTGCGGCGGTCGTACATCCTTGCAAAGTTGATCGATTTCGAGTGCCTTTGGAGCCGAACCCGGAGACTATCGCCGGGAAAGCTTTTCATTGAAAGGGGGTTTTCCAGGTAAAACTGTACCCCAACAGTGTTATCTTTATTAATGACGGTGGGGAGAAATGAAAAAGGGTTGCCGTTTACATCCTTAAGATCGTAAGGACGGGTAAGGTTTTTCTTGTTCAGTTCGGCGATTTGCTGTGGATTCAGGACAACCGCATCCGGATTTTGCAGACGGGCAATCCAGAATTCGGGATGCTGCATTTCTTCCGTGGCGGGCGGAACAACTTTTGGAGCATTATCGACCTTTTGTTGTGATTGTTGTGCCTGAGCGTTCGTGAATGAAAAAACACAAAGCGCCAGAAAGAGGATAGTACTGCTCAACGACAGTTTCACGAAATACTCCTTCATTGGGGGTTATGCACGTTACATGCAACCGGTATACCTCAAGAAGCGAGGCAACCATTGGGAAAAAAGTATATATCCTATTTAATATACAATATTTCAAACGTGTTTTCTATATGAAAAAATAGAATACATAAAACATTTTCCAAATTTTTGAATAGTTTAACACATTTTCGTCTCATTGGAATTTTATGTATCGTCGTGCACGAGAAGAGGCTCTGCTTATTTCACGATAAACACTTTGCGAAAGAAGGTAAAATCGCGGATGGAGTGTCGATAAATATAAACACTTGCAGGTGACCTGCTCCCCTGAAAGAGTATTTCAGTATGTAACTGGATAACACAACAATGTGAGACAGACATCAGGAACAGGTAACAAAGCGGCGCTAAATACAAAACACATCAAACGCCAAATCATAAATCTACGAATGTGGCCATTCTATTTAACAATATAAGGCTTTCAGGTAGGAATTTAAAATAAGTTCATCTTGATACGATTAAATATCTCGTATCTCAACTTTGTAATTTTTTAAACTATTACTTTAAAAATAGTATTTTTGAATTAATGATATATGTATCGTTTTTCATTCTGACAAAATAAATACCTGAAGTCACTTCATTCCCTTGATTGTTCTTACCATTCCAAATAATAGAATATTTTCCAGGTATTTGTTTTGTGTGAATTAGTTTTTTTATCTCATTCCCTAATGAATTATACACAGTAATATCGATTTCTCCGGGAGTATAAAGAAAATAACTGATTGTTGTGCTCGCATTAAAGGGATTTGGATAGTTTTGAAATAAATCAATACTCTTAGGAAGAGAATTCATTGATGTTTCTTCAACAAAGGTTGGACGCGGTGCAAGAGCTATGTTTGAAAAATGAGATACATTAGCTGTAACTTCGTTTGTAAAAATGTTAATAACAACATTACTAATCCCATCTTCAATTAATTCTCCAAATTCTGAAATAAAATATACTCCAAGATTATTTGGATCAAACTTTAGTTTTTCCAAAATATTTTTATTGAAAGGAATAGTTATTTCAATAGGTTTATTAAATACGAATGGATCTATTAACTTTCCATCGACAATTACTTCAAATTTAATTGCGTATATAATCTTATCACCGAAGAAAATATTTTGATTTGTATAATCAATATTGGCAAAATCTGGTATTTTACAATTTATCTCAATGTCTTTTGAAAGAGATCCTTCTGGAAATAATAGTTTAATACCATTTAAATTATTTATTGGGAATTGAAATCCTTCCAATTTAATTATATCATTATTTTTTACTTTGGGTAAATGCACTTTGTTATTTGTATTTTCCGTGACTGTCACCGTTGCTTTCGATATCACCGTCCCTGAGGATGCAACCACATTCCCCGTCCCCGATACTGCACCGGCAGTTAAATGACCGTTCGCGGCTATCTCACCTATAGCTCCCTCTACCGTCCAGGCGACTGCGGCGTTATTTATCTTTTTATCATTGGTGTCATACACGACCGCAGAAAAATTAACTCCT
>JAUYCD010000259.1 GCA_030692375.1 Candidatus Latescibacter sp.
TTGAACCGCAGAGAATTTCTCCGAACTGCCTGCGCCGCCGCGACAGCCTCTCATTGTCCGGGATACCGTGCAGATAAAGCCTTTGGTGCACCCGCAGCCCAAATCAGCCTTCTGGCAGGATTCCCGTTGAAAGAGCTGCGGGATCAGTACTATTCTTACCTGTTTGACGATTTTCTGCCCTTCATGGAAAAATATGTCATAGACACTCAATACGGCGGCTTTCTCTGGAACTGCGACCGTGACGGCGCCCGGCTCGGCACATCGAAAACCCCTACTAACGAAGGGCGTGGGATCTGGGTGTGGTCTTTCCTCTATAACGAGCTGGCCCACGAACAGAAATACCTTGATGTGGCGAAAAAGTCGCTGGATCTTATTTTAAAAACCATGCCGGAGGGAGATGCTCTTTGGGCAAGAACTCTTACCCAGGATGGGAAAGCTGCTGCCGCCGCCGATGTCACCATTTACGGCGACCTTTATATCGCAGCGGGGATTGCCGAGTATGCCTTTGCCGCCCGTGACAACGGATACTGGAAGCTGGCGAAGGATATCATGGAAAAATGCATTCGCTTCTATGATAAACCGGATTATGATTCCATCACAGGCGCCAATGCAATCCAGGGACCGCGGAGGCAGAATGTATCGATGCTGCTCCTGCCCACAACAACTTCACTTCTCAAATACCAGGCCGACTCCGGGGTGGAGGCAGTCGCCGCCCGCTGTGTGGATGCGGTCACGAACTATCATTATAATCCACTCTACCAGTTGAACAACGATTTCCTTAATCATGACTACAGCCGCCCAAACAATACCTATTCCAAATATATCGCCTTCGGAATATCGAATCAGACCCTCTGGATGATTCTTAAGGAAGCTTTACGGTTGAAAGACAGCAAACTGTTCGATACCATTGCGGAGAGGATAAAGCATCATGTTGAAATGGGGTGGGATGATGCCTATGGCGGCGTTTTCAGCACGTATTCCAATATAGAGACCAACACCCGGGATTGGAGCAAAACACTCCATAACCAGACAGAAGCGCTGGTCGGTCTCCTCTCCATCATCGAAAATTCCGGCGACCCCCGGGCGCAGGAGCTTTTCTCACAGGTATATACATTCACCATCCAGAAGTATGTGCTCAAGAAATACGGCTATCCCCTCTGGCAGCATGACGCCGACCGTTATGTTACCTATCAGCCGCATACCACCCGTGCGGAGCATTTCCATAATTCCCGTCACCTGATGATGAATCTCGCCGCTTTGAACCGGATGATCGGTAAATCGGAAATCACACAGGTGAATTCTGTTTTTGACCGGCCTGAAGAAATCCGGATCACTTCCGTTTATCCGAATCCATTTAATTTTTCTGGAACGATAGAATTTACCCTCCCCTTTCATGCTTTTATCAAGCTGGATGTGTACAATATATCCGGACAAAAAATCAAGGGATTGATATCCGGGTACAAAACCTCCGGTTTCTATAAGGCAGTCTGGAATGGAAAAGATGAAAAGGGGAAGGATGTATCGTCCGGAGTGTATATCGCAAAACTCATGGCGGGAAAACAGATTTCCACAATAAAAACAATGCTTTTGAGATAACTTCATTATTGTAGATAGGAGATAAACCATGAACCGCAGAGGATTTATCGGCGCTGCATGCGCCGCCGCGACAGCCTCGGCTTTACCGGGACTCCGGACTGAACAGGCATTTTGCGCGCCCGCAGTCCCGATTAGCAATTTGGGTGCATTATCTCTGAAAGAGCTGCTCGATCAATACCATTCATACCTGTTTGACGATTTTCTGCCCTTCATGGAAAAATATGTCATAGACCCTGATTACGGCGGCTTTCTGTTAAATACCGACCGTGATGGCGCCCGGCTCGGCACATCGAAAACCCCCACCAACGAAGGGCGTGGCATCTGGGTGTGGTCCTTCCTCTATAACGAGCTGGCCCACGAACAGAAATACCTGGATGTGGCGAAAAGGTCGCTGGATTTCATTCTCAAGAGCAAGCCGGAAGGGGATTCTTTGTGGGCCAGAACCCTTACCCGTGAGGGGAAAGCGGCTTCCAATGCCGACGTTACCATTTACGGAGACCTCTATATCGCTTCCGGGATTGCGGAGTATGCCTGTGCCGCCCGTGACGCCGAAAGCTGGAAGCTGGCAAAGGATATCATGGAAAAATGTATCCGTATTTATGACCGGCCGGATTACGATTCCATTTCCGGCGCCGATGCGATACAGGGACCGCGGAGGCAGAATGTATCGATGCTCCTCCTGCCGGTGACAACTTCACTGCTCAAATTCAAATCCGACCCGGATGTGGAGGCTATCGCCGCCCGGTGCGTGGAAGCGGTCGTGAACCGTCATTTCAATCCGGCTTACCGGCTGAACACCGATTTCCTCAATCACGACTACAGCCGTCCGGAGAACGCCAATTCCCAGTATGTGGCCTTCGGGATTTCCAACCAGACCCTCTGGATGATCCTCCAGGAAGGGGTGCGGCTGAAAGACAGAAAGCTGTACGACACCGCAAAAGAGCGGATAGTGCGGCATGTGGAGGTTGGCTGGGATTATGTCTATGGCGGCGTATGCAGCGCGATCACCAATGTAGAAAAAAATACCTGGAACATGACTAAACCGCTCCATAATCAGGCGGAATCGCTTATCGGCCTTCTTTCCATCATCGAGCATACCGGCGATCCCCGGGCGCAGGAGCTTTTCTCTCAGATATATTCATTCACCGTTCAAAAATATGTTCTGAAAAAGTACGGCTTTCCCCTCTGGCAGCACGACGCCGACCGTAAGGTGACCTACCAGGCGCATACCACCCGGGCAGAGAATTTTCATAATCCCCGTCATCTGATGATGAACCTCGCCGCTTTGAACCGGTTAACCGCCCGCAGGGGAAAAAAGGCTTAAAGAAAAGTTGCTTTACTCTTTTTAGACCCTGAAACAAGTTCAGGGTGACCGTGTCATGCCGAACTTGTTGCCGCTTCGCGGGAACAATGAAACCGTTTCGGCATCTATAGTTTGACAGGATTTACAAGATTTACAGGATTTTTCTTTCTTTGCGACTTTGCGAACTTTGCGAGAGAAATTCTTTTCGTTTTGTCTTCTTTATTCTGTATTCTTTCTTTTTAAACTTTCCCCGTGAGGCGCATATGAACAACACCCCACCATCTTCTCCCGGTCTCACCCAGCGTGTCGTCTCCCTCGATGCCTTCCGGGGTTTCATCATGCTCTCCATGCTCATGGGAACACTCGGCCTGGAAAAACTGTCCGGCTACCCGGTCCTCGGATTTCTCTACACGCAGCTTAACCATGTTCCCTGGGTGGGATTCCACTTCGAGGATATCATTCTTCCCACTTTTCTGTTCATCATCGGCGTGTCCATGGCCATTTCTGATGAGAAACGCCGCCAGAAGGGACACAGTTACCGTCAGCGGTTTCTTCATGCATTCGAACGGAGCATCGTTCTGTTCGCCCTGGGTTTCCTCCTCTCCTGGCTCAGCAGCGGCAAACCGTATTGGGGGGCCGGAGTGCTCCAGGTTCTGGCACTTTGCTATTTCGGCGGCTTCTTTTTCCTTGGTCTAAGCGTCCGGGCGAAGTTTGCCGTTTTCGGGGCGCTCCTTTTCATCTACTGGTTTTTCATTTTCATCATCCCGGTTTACGATGTCGGTAGCAACAGCTACGAAGTCTTCAAGAATCTTGTTTATTACATCGACGATGTAGTCACCGGAAAGGCCACCCGCTGGGGGTATCTCTATCCCACAATCACTTCCATCGGCGTCGTTGTCTATGGCTCCATCATCGGGAATCTTCTCCTCAATCGCACCGATAATAGCCGGTCTATGAAAACCCTCGCGATCCTGGGAGTTATCGGAGTCATAGCCGGCCTTACGCTCCATCCGTTCATGCCGATCATCAAGCGGATGTTTACCAGTTCCTACACGCTTTTTACCTGCGGCCTTGCGACCCTTCTTCTCCTCGGATTCTACTGGCTCATCGATGTAAAAAAGTATTCGAAATGGAGCTTCCTGTTCATCGTCATCGGGATGAATTCCATTTTCATCTATATGCTTAACGGATTTTTCTCCAAGTGGCTTATGGACACGGGTGGGATTCTCATGGGGCCTGTTGCGGGGTATATGGATGTATGGATCAATCCCGCAAAAAATGTTTTCCGGCTTGTGGTGGAGTGGCTGGTATGCTTATGGCTTTTTAGAAAGAATATCTTTTTCAAGCTGTGATTATCTAACACCCGGATTATTCATAAAAATAATTTTCTTTCTGTAAACCTCAAAACTACAGCCCCCTAAATCCCCCAAAGGGGGACTTAAATGACTAAAAAACAAAATGTAACAGATATTTTACTGAGTATGTTGCACTTACGTGTTATTATATTTACCATGTTAAGTCCCCCTCTGGGGGATTTAGGGGGCTGCCTTCTCAAAGTAGGTATAAGTATTTATTTATAAATAAGTTGATAAAATACTTATGTAA
>JAUYCD010000260.1 GCA_030692375.1 Candidatus Latescibacter sp.
GATTGATTAGTGGTAACATTTACTACTGCAATGAAACCAATTGGTTGGGGAATTCAATTTAGTTGCTATCGTATAACGGAATCGCTATCGTCTGAGCAAACACTCAATTGGAAAACGCTCCGCGTTTACCACATTACCACAGCACTACTACGACAGATTGATATTTTTAAATTGGAAATTTTTATGAAACAGATTATGTTCAAAAGGATGTGTTTTGCGGGGACCATCCGGCATCCGTGAGATTTTTGGAGAGCGTCGCTTCGCTCCGATTACAAAGTGCCGGAAAAATCGGAGTCAGGAGCCGGGATGAAAGAGATACCCTCGCAAAGTAAGCAGAGAAAAAGTAAAATTTTGACAGGAGATACCTTTATGGAACGACGTGAATTCATGAAAAAGGCCGCGCTGGGCGGAGCGGCGTTGGCCGGATGCGAACTCGTAAAACTGGCCATGCCGGTCGATGCGGGCGCTTATGCTTCCGGGGGCGGGATCGGCATCGAAGAGATTATGGACAGGATTGAGGCGGGAAAGGCCAAAAACCTGACCCCCCAGATTCGCCCGGAGATACTCGCCAAACCCCGCGCGGTTTTTCTTATCCAGACACGAGTGCGCGCCACCCCGAACTGGCGGGGATTCTTTAACGACGCCCGCCCGGAGCTGATGGAAATCGGGAAAAGGACGGTTTCCGATCTTTTTGTCAAAGGCGCCCAAAAGGGCGGCTCAACCATGGTCAAACCGAACTTCACCAACATGTACTTGCCCGACGGAACCCACAATCCTGCATGCGGGATGATAACCTCGCCGGATTTTGTGGCCGGTTTCATCCTTGGCATGCGCGAGCTCGGAAACACCAACATCGTCACCGGAGACCGCGGCTCCGGTGCCCTGAACCACCGTCAGGCGGGAATCTACACCATCATGGATCAGTACAATATCCCGGTCATCGAGCCAATGTACGAAAAGTTCGCCCACTATACCAAAAAAGAGCTTAACTGGCACAAGGTCCCCAATCCGGTTGTCTGGAAAAACATTCCCACCTACCGTCCCATCGGCGACCCGGACAATTTTTTCATCAACATGCCCAAGCTCAAGAATCACAACCTGGGACTCACCACCCTTTCCATCAAGAATCTCCAAGGCGCGGTGCCCACCGGATACGGCCACTACTGCAACCGGTGGTCGGACCTGGAAAATCTGATGAAGCGTTCGTACATGGGCAACTTCGCCCGTGATTTTGTCAAGAACTATTACGAGAATGTTGAAGCGGCATTCCTGAAACACCGCGCCGCCGGATTCAAATACTGGGATTACGAGCAGCTTTACCCGAAATATGAAGCCAAAGGCGGCTGGCAGGCGTTCAGGAAGGTAAAGGATGACCCGAAAAAGCTGTCAGAATTCACAAAAGACCTGGGGGGCAGCCTGATGTGGGACGAAATTTGGACCCAGCGCGCGCTCGATTCGGCGCGTGCGATCAAGCCCTCAATAAATATAGTCGAGGGAGTTATCGGCCGTGACGGCTCCGGGTTCGACACCGGTCAGGACCAGATCTGCAACATTATCATAGCCGGACTTTCCACAGTCGAGGTGGATTCTGTGGCCTCCTGGATTATGGGCCACGATCCGAGCATCCTGCCCTATACCCGTGTCGCCAAAGAGCTGGGCATGGGCGAGTGCGACATCAATAAAATCGAGATGTACTGGATCGACCGCGGCAAGATCGCTCCGGTTAAGAATGTTTCAGAAATCCGGCGGTACAGGCTGGGAGTGAACCTTCACACCTGGGCGGAAACCGGGAAACGGCTTTTCTGGGATTGAATCTTGTAAATCTTGTTAATCCTGTCTAATTTTTGAACATACTTTTTCAAGGAACCATTCTCTATGCCAATCGGAACGGTAAAAATCGGGAATCTCACGGTAAGCAGGCTCATCGTAGGGGGAAATCCTTTCAGCGCGGTTTCACACCAGACTCTGGAAATGGACCTGGCCATGAAACGGTATTTCACCGCGGATCGTATAAAGAAAACATGGCGCTCGGCGGAAGAGCTCGGCATCACCACATTCATAGGCCGCGCGGACCGTCACATCACACGCCTGCTCTTCGAATACCACAACGAAGGGGGGAAAATCCAGTGGATCGCGCAGACCTGCCCGGAGATGAAAAGCACCGCCAGGAGCGTTGAAGACGCACTGAGCGAGGGGGCGAAAGCCTGCTACATCCACGGCGGCGTGATGGACAACCTTTATACCAACAACGCGCTGGGCGAAATCCCCGGAGTCATCAAGATGATCAAGGAGGCCGGGGTTCCGGCGGGAGTCGCCGGGCATGACCCCCGGGTATTCGAGTGGGCGGAGAAGAATCTCGATGTCGATTTCTACATGTGTTCGTATTATAACTCAGCGCACCGCGACCAGGACGCCGAGCTTAAATCCGGCCGTTCGGAATGGTTCAACAGCGCCGACCGCGACATCATGGTCTCGCTGATCCGGAAACTGAAAAAACCGGCCATCCACTACAAGATATTCGCTGCGGGCCGCACGAACCCGAAGGACGCCTTCGAGTTCACCACCCGTAACATGCGCCCCGGCGACGCCGTCTGCATCGGGGTGTATCCCGAGGGGAAACCGGAGATGCTGGTTGAGGATGCCGCGCTGTTTGCGAAGTATGTTCAGGGATGAGTTCCTTCATCCCTGTATCTTCACCCCCACCTTCCTCGCCGTTTCCTCGATAAAAGCCTTAGCCGGGGCGTAATCTTCCTCCCGGATGTGCTCGATGAGAAGGGTGCGCGGCCATTTCATCAGGCTGAGCCGCACCAGGTAGGTCTCATAATCCTGGACGCCCTTGCCGGGAGGGACTTCGGTGATGTAGGCGAGCATCTTGTCGGGCAGGATGTAGGTGTCCTTGGCGTGACAGCCGAGGATATTCTCGCCGAGAAGGTCGAAACACTCGTTGAGCAGTTCCGTCGAATGGTAGTAGCGTTCGAAAGACATCATGTTGGTCGGGTCGAGACACACCTTGCAGCGGGGGTCTCCCACATCCTCCATGATGCGCTTGTGCGCCCGGGGGCTGTCGATGTTTGTGGTGATGCAGGCTTCGATTCCGAGGGAGGTTTTGCATCCGGAAGTGTCGCGGAGAATCTGGCGGATGCTCGCGATGGACCTTTTCCAGGTTGTCTGCGACCAGTTGTCCGGGTGAATGCCGATGTAATAACTGGGGTCGCAGCTTCCGGTGACCGCGGTGACCATGGGACAGCCGATACGGTCGGCGGCGGTTACATTCTCGGCAGCGTAGGCGAGGGCCTCCTGACGAGTTTTTTCATCGGGATGGATAAGGTTGGCCCAGATCATGGCATCGAAGAGAGTCACGTCATAGGTTTTGAGCGCTTCCCGGAGCTCGGCGACTACCGAATCCGGAACCGTGAGCCAGGGATTTTTTGTCCCCAGGCTTGTGTGAGTCAGCGCGGAGGTATAGCCCGCCGCACGGATTCGTTTGACCGTTTCGGTCACGCTCTCCTTCGGGCTGGGGTTCAGCATGAGGGAGAAATTCGCCAGCCGGACAGGGGTGCTGCCCGGTTTCAGGTCGCGTTTGGCCCTGTCCCACGATACCGGCGGCCTGGCATGGGCGTAAGAGAGAGTAAAACCGCCCACCGCGGCAGCAGCCGAGAGTGTCGAAAAAAACCGTCTCCTGGAAAATGAATTTGCCATTATGCGCCTCACATATCAGTGAAAGTTACCTGCTCTTTTTCTTTTTCAAGATAGATGCCGAAACGGTTGCTAAAAGATGCGCTGCGCTTTCATCGTTCCCGCGAAGCGGCAACAAGTTCGGCATGACACGTGTCATCCTGAACTCGTTTCAGGATCTAAACACTCAAAACATGCGCAATTATTTATGTCGTCATGTATTCTTCATTCCCCGTATATTTTCACTCCCACTTTCGCCGCAGTTTTCTCGATAAACTCCTTTGCCAGCGGATACTCCTCGTCGGGGATGTATTCGCCGAAGTGTAGCCCTGGTCACGGATGCGTTTCACCATCTCTGTCAGGCTTTCGCCGGGTTTGCGGCTGTCGAACGTGGTTGTGCTCGACCAGCAGGCAAGCCGTATGGGGGTTTTACCGGGGGACAGGTCGCGTTTGAGTCCTTCCGTCCGCGACCACGACATGTAAATTGCATCCGGGAGCTTAACTTCCGCCGCAGAGGCGGTACCCGCAAACGCTCTGGTAAATACCGCGCCTGCTGCGAGTGCCTGACGGCGTGTGATGTGGGTCATAATAGGTCTCCTTGAGGCGGGTATTGTTCAGTAAGAAGGTTTCTCTTATGGATCGTTCAGACATATACAATAGTCTCCCTGATATCCTGAGAAACTCGGACAACGCGAATACCCTGAATACCCGCCGTGGTGAGCACGTCAACCTACAGCATGGCAAAATCCCGTAGTATCATGGCATACTCTTATACTACACACCAATTATCAGTTTTTTCTCGTTTTGAATGGTAATTCTTGGATCCGGATTTATCGGGGGAACCGGAAGCCCCTGTTTTTTCAAGAGAGCTACGTGTTCCTTCATCCCCCACCTGGCCTGATAGATGCAGTCCTCGACAGAATGCCCTATACCCGAAAAGCCTTCCAAATCCGGAGAATAGAATCCAAAGTAATCGGGCTCTTCAGTGGATTCGATTATTAATGAATATAGCAGATCAACCATTCTGCAATCCTCCTCAAGGGTGTTCGATTCCCGCGGCCTTCAAGATAGCATGGCATGTGCCTGTTGGAACCTCTTTCACCCCGTGATAGTCAACTCTGATCAGTTTTTCCCATCCGGTCTTCCCAAAGTATCGAATCGACCCTTTCTGGCTTATTAACCGAAATCCGTTCTCTTCCAAGAGCCTGATAAGTTCGCTGAATTTCACATCGGTTCTCCTGGAATCTTTTGATTAATGTTCAGAATTAGCGACTGCTCCCCATACAAGCGCCATTGAGTTCGGGTATGGCCTCGCCGTGGTCAAGCCGATCGGCAATGACACGCAGCGCCAGAGCCTGGGCTTTCAAGATGGCATCCTGACGGCTCTGCCCGTAAGCCATCACTCCCGGCAGGTCAAGAACCTCTGCAATCCAACGACCGTCTGTTTCACGTTCGATTTCAATTTTCATCCGATGTTTCTCCGAATACTGTATAATATTGAGGAGGTGTCAGGAACAAATTTAATCGCCCCTTACCCGTACATCTTCACTCCGACCTTTGCCGCTACTTTCTCGATATACGCCTTCGCTTCGATATACTGGTTTCCCGGTATATGCTCGGGAAGGAGGGCGCGTGTCCATTTCATCCGGCTCATGCGGATAAGGAAAGTTTCATAATCCATAACTCCCCTGCCGGGACACACCTCCTGCACATGCACTGTCTGCTGATCGGGAAGAATAAGCGTATCCTTGGCATGGCAGCCGAGGATGTTCTCGCCGAGGAGGTCGAAGCATTCGTTCAGAAGCTCGGTGGTATGGTAGTAACTCTCCAGGGAGATCATGTTGGTCGGGTCAAGATTCACCGCACAGCGCTTGTCACCGACATCGTCCATGAGACGTTTGTGAGCTTTGGGACCGTCGAGATTGGTGGTGACCTGGGCTTCCATTCCCAGCGCCGCCTTGCAGCCCGCGGTATCTTTCAGAACCTGTTTGACCCCATCAACAAGGAGTTTCCATGTTGCCGGAGTCCAATTATCCGGGTGAGGATTAAAATTGTCTATACGGGTATTGGAGGGATCGCGGCTCCCTGAAATAGTGCCGACCATGGGGCATCCGATTTTCTCTGCCGCCTCGACACAGCGCGTCAGATGCTTGAGATTCTTCTGACGTTCCGCTTCCACCGTATGGAGCATGTTCCGGTACCCGCCGACCTCGTAGATGATAACATCATATTTTTTTAGCGCCGCCTTGAGCTGGGATACCTCAGAATCAGGTGCGTCATGCCAGGGGTCCACCGGGGCGATCACTGCGGCATATCCACCGTCACGGATACGTTTTACCGCGGCCTCATAGTCCTCGTTTCCGTTGCGTGACAGGCCGGTCGCAAGCCTGATGGGAGTTTTGCCGGGTTTCAAATCTTTCTTGAGATTTTCGTTCGGCCCGGGAGCCCAGGCAATTACATCCTGCGAACCGGAAAGGCCGAGAAGAGTACCGGCTGAAAGAGCGCCGGCGCGTAATGCCTGCCTGCGGGAGATGGCGTTTGACACGGGTGTGTACCTCCGAAAGAGAAAAAGATTGTCTGAACCACTGATGCGAATGATGCATATGATAAAAATGATGAAAAGAAAAGAGAAATGACTGTCTGAACCTTGATTCACTTGATTAAAGGATTAACATGATTTTTATTGACTTAACAAGACGACATACATAATTGCGAATGTTTTGAGTGTTTAGATACTGAAACGGTTTTATCGTTCCTGTGAAGCGACAACGAGTTCAGGATGACATGTGTCATGCCGAACTTGTTTCGGCATCTATTTTTAAAAAGAAACGAAATAAAATATGTCGTCACATATAGTTAATCCGAATTATGCATGAAAACAGTATTTTAGTCTCTGTGAGCGTAAAATACAGCCCCCTAAATCCCCCGAAGGGGGACTTAAAAGACTGCAAGACAAGGCATAATCGGTTATTTTTTAAAAGTTACGCTTACGCATTTTCATCTTTACCATGAAAAGTCCCCCTTCGGGGGATTTAGGGGGCTGCCTCCAAAATTAATAATAAGTATTTGTTTAAAAAAGAGTTAAGAAAATATCATAGCAAGTTTGTGAATAATTCGGGCTAATTGCAAAAGTCGAGATTGTTGGAAGAAGCCCCCTTTCTGTCCTTCGGATATCCTTCCCACGGAGGGGGCAGGAAACGACTGCGGGGCAATGACTTCCCTTGCCCCATTCAGGGGGAAAGGGATGGAGGGATAGGGGGCTGCAGTTAACAACTTGCCTTCTTTTTTACATATAAAACGACTTTTGCAATTGGCTCTGCCTAAACCATTTACGGAGAAATTCGATTGAAGAATCACAGGGAGGCTGTTTTATGAAAAGGGGATGTTTTATTCCAAGGATTCAGTTTCTATCAGGAATTTCATTTCTTTTTTTTGTTATTTTATCAGGTTGCTCTTCCAAGCAATTTATCGTCTCGCATAAAGATGATTTACAATGCAAGGAAACCAGAATCTATTCCTCGGATGTGGACACCGTGTGGAAAATTCTACGGAATACAGTGACTGACTACCGTTTCCAGTCGGAACAAAAAGATGCGGGAATTCTCCAAACCTACTGGAAGGTAAGTGTTGTGAAGAACCGGGGCCGGCTCAGCGACAGAGTGACTTACATGCACGGTAGGATGATCGATGACCGGTCCGACTATATTCCTCAGCATGAAATGGGTGAGTTTGAACTGAAAGAGCGGCTGAGTATACTGGTAAATAAGAGAACCGAAAGCACCACAACAATTACGGTAACCTATTATTTCAATGTAAACCCTTATTCGTCGGAGGGGGTTGCGCCGCTTGGCAAGGTTGAAAGAGAAGTCGCTCCCTACGGTCAAAAGGCGTTCGCACCCTGGGATTTCTGTACTCATGAAGAACACCGGATCCTTGAGCAGGTGGATGCAGCGCTCAAAGAAGCAAATGCCAAGGCCGCAGTCATGCCGAAATAATTTCGTCTACGATCCTGCATTGTTTATAACTCCCCGCAGTCTTACTGCAAAATAACTCATCGTGTCAATGGTTTCAAAGTCCGAAATGTTTTTACCGATAAGGCATGTTGAGTGTTTCCCTCCTTGATTTCGGAAACCGGCTATACTACTTTTACAACTGAGCCTTTTGTAAAAGTCGAGATTGTTTGAAGCAGCCCCTTTTCTGTCCTTCGGACATCCTTCCCCCGAAGGGGGCAGGACACGGCTTTATCGTGCCTGCGAAGCAGCAATGACTGTGGAGCAATGACTTCTCTTGCCCCCTTCGGGGGTAAACGGTTTCATCGTTCCCGCGAAGCGGCAAGGGACCGAGGGATAGGGGGCAATCGAATCTACTGTCATAGATAAAATTCGAAAGGATTCTTTTATGAAAAGACGACAGGTCCTGGCATTAGGCGGGGCTGCTCTCGCCTCTCTGGCAGGATGCGGGGGTAAAGGAAAATCTACAATCAAGGTCGGTTTCGGGAGCGCGATAATGAACAAGACATTCAATGATCGCTATCCTTTCCACGACGATCTGGAAGCCAATGTTCTCTACATAACCGACGGCATAGTGAAATTCGCCCTGGTTTCCCTCGATTTCGGCCAGATTCCATACAGGATGGGGCTGGTGATCCGGAGGAGTGTGGCTCTGAGCACCTGGGTGCCCATGGAAAATATGATTATCCACTGCACGCATAACCATTCCGGGCCGATGAGCGATGATCTGCACGGCCTCGATGTCACCACCATATCCGATACCATATCCAAAGCGGTCACAATCGCCCAGTATGCAGTCCGTCCGGCGGAGATGGCTTTCGCTGCAGTGAAAGTGGGGAACCGGTTCTCCATCAACCGCCGTATGCGCATCGACGATGATCTGGGAACTCTGACGTTCTGGTATGGCTATAACTATCTCGATGACGGCAGAGTGGATGCCCGGCCCCTGCTTACCGAGCTTCTCACCCGCTGGTACGGCAGGTTGCCTGAAAAATACCGCTCTACCGAGCCGCTCATCAATGACGGGCCGGTGGATGAGCTTCTCCAGGCGCTCGCCTTCCGTGATGAGAAGACAAAGAAGATTCTGGGGTCCATCGTCCGTTTTGCCGCGCATGTCCAACTCGCCCAGTGCGCCTCTAAGTGGCAATATTCCTCCGATACGCCGGGACAGGTCCGGAAAAGGCTCAAGGAAGCTCTCGGCGGCAAAGCGCTTTTTATCAACGGGCCCTGCGGAGATCTGGCTGCGAAGGAATTCATGAAGTTCAAACCGGACAAGGGGAAGTTCAACTGGGCTGCATCGCCTCTCGGCCCTTCCGGAGAATGGAGCTGTGTCGATGACGCTGTGGTGTGGGATACGGTGCAGCGCGAAGGCAGGGCTATGGCCGACAAGGCGCTTGAGGCGCTGAAACCCGCGGCGTATGTCCCTCTGACCGGGTTCAAAACCACTTCTGTTAAAGAACTTATGCCCCTGCGCGAAGATATGCCCCAGTCAGCGGTGAATTATGATTTCGAGAGCGCCAAAAAGAAAGCCCTGGATGCATTCAAACGGGCGGTCGCCTCAAAAGCCCCGGCTTCAGGAATCAAGGCGCTGGCTGATGCCTGTAACCGCGCTCACTGGATGAAAAATATCCTGAAATGGTATGAGGTCTCCGAAGACGATCTCCGTAACCGTACTACCCCGTATGAGCTCCAGGCTTTTTCTCTGAACGACATTTTTTTCGCGGGGCTGCCCGGCGAGTCAGTGAAAGCGACGAGCGACGCCCTTCGGACTGCTGTTCGCGGGGACAAGCTCATCACCATGACCGAATGCAATTCAGACCTGGGATACATCGCTTCGAGCGATATGTTCCCCGAAGGCGCCTTTGAGGTGACCTGCGGGATTCAGGACCCTTCGGGAGAGGAGAAACTCCGCAAAGCTGCGGTCGGGATTCTTAACAAGGTATGAGGGCAATAGTCTGAACCATGATTCGCATGATCCTATGATCGCCTTGATTAGATGCCGAAACGAGTTCGGCATGACACGTGTCATCCTGAACTCGTTTCAGGATCTAAACAATCAAAATATACGAAAAAAAACGGCGCTCTCTATCAAGAACGCCGCTTTCATTTTTTAGAGGCCATCCCTACGATCCGGTTATGCGGCCGAGGTCTTCATTTCACAGTATGCCTTCGGGTTCTCCAGCACGACCGCGATGTAGATAATTGCCGCGACCATCATTGCCAACGCCACGTAAAAGGTACTGGTATAATTGAGAACTCCCCTGTCAATCAGCTGGCCCATGATAATAGGCAGGAAGACCATGAAGGGGAT
>JAUYCD010000261.1 GCA_030692375.1 Candidatus Latescibacter sp.
ACTTCGACAAGCTCAGTGCTCGGTCAGCGGACTCTGAGCCTGTCGAAGAGTCCGCTACATCCTGAACTCGTTGCCGCTTCGCGGGAACGATAAAACCGTTTCAGGATCTAAATATGCGATCATGGTGCAATTTTTTCAAAAAATTTCCAAACGACATACCCGGATTATTTTAAAAACACCCACCCCATCACTTCACTATAAAGGAACAGCGGTATGGAAAAACACCGGCACAGACAGTTTTCAGGTTTTTTTCTCGTGGGATTTCTCTTGTTTTTCCGCGCTCAAAATTGCCCTGGACAGACAGCTCCGGTCATCGGCCTGCATGAGAACACGCCCAATGTCCTTACCTTCAAAAACGCCCGTATTGTCACCGCGCCCGGAACGGTCCTGGAAAAGGCTGTTCTCGTGGTTCGAGACGGCCATGTGGAAGCAGTCGGGAGCGATGTTCCCGCGCCTCCTGATGCGGTGGTTTATGATCTGGCCGGGAAAACGATCTATCCGGGGTTTATCGATCTCTACACCCACTACGGCTTGCCGGAGAAACCGGCCGGTTCAGCCGATTCCGGGGCGCTCTACTGGAATACCGCTGTTCGCCCGGAACGTTCGGCTGCGGAATCATTTCATCCCGATGAAAAAGCGGCCCAGCCTCTCCGCAGGAGCGGATTCACCGCGGCAGTTTCCTTTCCCCGTGCGGGAATCTTCCGGGGAACAGGGAGCCTGGCGCTCCTGAACGACGACGAACCCTCGAAAACGATTCTTCAGGACAGCATTGCCCAGTCAATCTCATTCAACACGGTTGGAGGCGAGTATCCGTCATCGCTCATGGGAACCATCGCTCTCATTCGTCAGACCTTTCTCGATGCCCGCTGGTACGATCAGGCCTGGGAAGCATTCCGGAAAGCCCCCTCCGGACAGACCGCTCCGGAGGTAAACCTGTCGCTGGCCGCGCTCAAACCTTTCTCGGAAGGCCGCAAACCCTGTGTGTTCGAGGCGCCCGGAACGCTCGATATTCTCGATGCATCGAATATTGCCCGTGAATTCGGACTGAATGCGTGGGTGCGCGGCTCCGGCGCAGAATACCAGCATGTGGATGCTTTGAAAAAAGGGGGAGTGAAACTCATCATCCCGCTCCGCTTTCCCGAACCGCCCGATCCGGCGAACGTTCAAACCGGACTGGGCGAGCTTCGCCATTGGGATTTCGCCCCGGAGAATACGGCGCGCCTGGCCAAGGCAGGCGTCGATTTCGTCCTGACCACCGCCGGACTGGAACGTCCCGAGGATTTCCTGAAAAACCTTCGTACAGCGGTCAAAAGGGGCCTTCCGCCCGACAAAGCTTTACAGGCGCTGACTGTGACACCGGCGGAATGGCTCTCGATGACACTGCTGCTCGGAACGCTGGAAAAAGGGAAAATCGCGAATTTTCTGGTTACCGACGGCGATCTTTTCGAAGACAAGACCAAAATTATCGATACCTGGGTGGCTGGCATCCGTTACAAAGTGAATCCTCTGCCGGAAATCGATGTCCGGGGGACATGGACGCTCCGTTTTACACCGGTTGACCGTATGGAAACCCTGGAACTCTCCCTGTCCGGCGAGGCGCTTACTCCCGAGGTCAAGGCGACAGTAGGCGGAAAGACAGTGAAATCGCTTAAATCCTCCCTGGTAAAACGTCTGGTCATGTTCGCATTTCAAGCCGATTCTATCGGATTTCAGGGAACCCTCCGCCTGACCGGCATGGCAGAAGAGAAACTCATGCATGGCCGGGGAACTTTCAGCGACGGGTACAGCTTCACCTGGGATGGCGCTCTGAAAGAACCCTGGAAAGCCAAGCCCGATACGGTGAAGATTGAACCGACCCGAATGGCGGAGTTCCCGGTTATTTATCCTGAGGGTTCGTTCGGCAGGCCGGCGCTCCCCGACCAGCCGGAGGTTCTCCTTGTAAAGAACGCGGTGCTCTGGACCTGCGGCCCGCAAAAGATTATAAGGAATGGCGATCTCCTGGTGAAAAAAGGGAAAATTGCCGCGATTGGAAAAAATCTGAGCGCACCGTCCGGTGCGGTGATCATCGACGCTTCCGGGAAGCATGTCACCCCCGGTCTGCTCGATGCCCACGCTCATCTGGCCATGCGGGGCGGAATCAATGAAGGAACACAAGCCATCACTTCCGAAACACGGGTCAGCGATATCATAGACAGCAACGATATCAATATATACCGCCAGCTTGCCGGGGGAATGACCACCGTATGCACCTGCCATGGATCCATCAATCCGATCGGGGGTCAGAACGCAGTTATCAAGCTGCGGTGGGGTGCGCTCCCCGAGGAAATGCTGTTCGAGGGCGCGGTACCCTCCCAGAAATTCGCCCTGGGTGAAAATCCCAAGCTCTCCAATATTTCCGGTATCCCGAACCGGTATCCGCTGACCCGCATGGGTGTCGAGGAGATCATCCGCGATATGTTCCAGGCTGCTAAAGACTACCGCAGGGAATGGCAGGATTATACCGAAGCCAGCAAAAAAAACAAGAATCTGATCCCTCCCCGGAGAGACCTGAGACTGGAGCCGCTGGTGGAAATTCTCGAAGGGAAGCGTCAGGTGCAGTGTCACTGCTACCGTCAGGACGAGATTCTCGCCGTCATGAAAACGGCGGAAGAAATGGGGTTCAAGATAGAATTCTTCATCCACATACTGGAAGGCTATAAGGTGGCCGATGCGCTGAAAAAACATGGGGCGATGCCCTCCACATTCAGCGACTGGTGGGCCTACAAGGCCGAGGCTTATGACGCCATTCCCTACAGCGGCGCCCTTATGCGCGAGCAGGGGCTGCTGGTAAGTTTCAATTCCGACGATATCGAACTGGGACGGCGCATGAACCTTGAGGCGGCGAAAGCGGTGAAATATGGATCCGTTCCCGAAGAGGAAGCGCTGAAATTCGTCACCCTGAACCCCGCCAGGCAGCTCCACCTCGACCGCCGGATCGGAAGCCTTGAAGAGGGCAAAGACGCCGATTTCGTCATCTGGAGCGGTTCGCCGCTTTCATCCTACAGCATCTGCGAGCAGACATGGATCGACGGCCGCAGGTATTTCGAACGAAGCGAGGACAGCGAGCTGCGGAAGAAAATCAAGGAAGAACGTGCAGCGCTCACCGAAAAAATTATTTCCATAGGAAAAAAAGAAAGCGGCAAAGGGGCAAAGTAAAAAGGATGAAAGAAGACAGAAGACAGATAGTCTGAACCATGATTCATAGGATTTAAGGATTACCATGATAGATCAATCAAGTTAATCCCATAATCATGCAAATCAAGGTTCAGACGGTCTCTTCATCATCTTTTGTCATTCGCATCATTCGCATCAGTGGTTCAGACATCTTTGTACCTCTGTATCTTTGTCAATTTAAAATTTTTTTCATATACATACAAGGAGAGTTATACCATGAATATGCTAAACAAAGCGAAAGTAGTTTCACTTTTCATCATTACCCTGATACTCTTTTGCAGCATCGCCCGGGGTTCCGACCAGATTCCCGCGGCAGCGCAGAAGCAGCCTATCGCTCTCGTGGGCGGCGTCATCCATCCGGTGGACGGCGCAGTTATTGAAAAAGGGACAGTGCTGTTTGAAAAAGGGAAAATCACGGCTCTTGGCGCCGATATCCGGATACCTTCCGATGCCATCAAGGTAGACATCAGCGGGAAACACGTATATCCCGGCCTGATAGATGTGAATTCTCAGCTTGGGCTGATCGAGATCAATTCGGTGCGCGGCACTCTGGATATTCAGGAAAAGGGGAATATCAACCCGGATGTCCGGGCAGAAGCATCTCTGAATCCTGATTCGGAGCGCATCCCGGTCACACGCTCCAACGGCATCGCCCTGGCTGCTGCGCTTCCCTCCGGCGGAGTAGTTTCCGGAAAAGCGGCTCTTTTCATGCTCGACGGCTGGACTTGGGAAAGCATGATCCTTAAAGCTCCGGTCGGTATGGTGATCAGCGGGCCGAACATGGATGTGCTCGAAAAGGCTTTCACCGAAGCCCTGGCTTATAAGGCCGCCCGTGAGGCTGCAGGGAAGAAAGAAACGCCATTCCACAAAACCGATGTGCGCTGGGAAGCCATGCTGCCGGTTCTTAAAGGGGAGCTGCCGGTCTGGATGTGGGCAAATTCCCTTCCGGAAATTGAATCGGCGGTTGAGTGGGCCGACCGTGAAAAAGTGAAACTGGTCATCTTTGGCGGACTGGAATCGCCCCTGGCCGCCGATCTCTTGAAAAGAAAGAACATCCCGGTGGTGGTAACTCCGATCCTCAGTCTTCCCCGGGGAAGGGATGATGATTATGATGAACCGTTCACTGTTCCTGCAAAACTTTTCCGGGCGGGAGTGAAATTCTGCATCTCCGGTTCAAGCGCCGAAGGCAACGATCGGAATTTACCCTACCATGCGGCCATGGCGGCGGCCTATGGCCTTCCGAAGGAGGAGGCGCTGAAATCGGTGACTCAATATGCCGCGGAGATTCTGGGCGCTGCCGACCGGGTGGGAACTTTGGCGAAGGGGAAGGATGCCACGCTTATTGTTGCCAGCGGCGACCCTTTGGAAATAACCACCCAGATAGAAAAAATGTATATCCAGGGGCGGGATATCGACCTGAACAACAAGCAGAAGATACTCTACCGAAAATATCAGGAAAAATACCGCCAGCTTTCGGGGAAATAGTGATGAAATCTGAAATCTGAAATAACGCGCGGGGCAGGTTTTACTCTTCCCCCGAACCAGGCCAGGAAAAGGTAACTTTTACCGTCCAAATGCTTTTTTCATTGCCTCTTTTTGCGTGTCATTCAGAATATCATTCATCTTCTGCCATGCTCCTTGATCCACAGGGAGTTCTTTGAACTGGTCAATCTGTTTCTGAATGAGCGGGCATTTGAGGTTTTCCAGGATGACGACCAGAAAAAGAGAGCGAGGAGTTTCCGGTATATCGTTCCTCGCCGGCAT
Source organism: Candidatus Latescibacter sp. (assembly GCA_030692375.1). Lineage (NCBI taxonomy): Bacteria > Pseudomonadati > Candidatus Latescibacterota > Candidatus Latescibacteria (ex Chuvochina et al. 2023) > Candidatus Latescibacterales > Candidatus Latescibacteraceae > Candidatus Latescibacter > Candidatus Latescibacter sp. The sequence goes on from JAUYCD010000261.1 coordinate 4,978, forward strand.
AACACCGAGCGCCTTTTTTAGTGCATCTGTCTGTTTTTCATTGAATATCTGGAATAGTTTCTGAAATACTTCCCGTCCCTGGCTGGGATCGAATTCTTTCAACTGCTTTGCCTGTTCCTCGCTCAGAGGGACTTTTGCAGTTTTAAGGATTTCGGCGACAGTGACAGCCGTATCGGCGCTTTCCTTTTTTTCTCCCTGTCCTCCGACACTGCCGACCCAGAGGACAAAGAACGCTCCGGCTGCCATTACAGCGAGGTTTCTCGGTGTTTTCATAGATTCTCCTTTATGAGGTTTTTTCCATCTGATTTTCAACCCTGCCCTTATAGCCCGGATTATTCATAAAAAAGGATTTTTTTTCTGTAATCCTCAAAACTACAGCCCCCTAAATCCCCCAAAGGGGGACTTAACCCGGATTATTCACAAACTTGCTATGATATTTTCCTAACTCTTTATTAAACAAGTACTTATTATTAATTTTTTAGTGCAGCCCCCTAAATCCCCCGAAGGGGGACTTTTCGCGGTAAAGATGAAAATGTGAAGGTGTAACTTTTTTAAAAAAACCAATTAAGCCTTGTATTGCAGTCTTTTAAGTCCCCCTT
>JAUYCD010000262.1 GCA_030692375.1 Candidatus Latescibacter sp.
TTGCATAAGCTGTGAAAATACCGTATTTCTAATCATGGGCAATCCTCCTGTTCTGTATCGATTAATGGTATTTGTCTACCTAAATATATACAGAATAAGGACATTGCCCATTTCTATTTTATTTTAACCGGACACTACTGAGATTCATGCACAGAAAAAACAGCCGATTATGCATCACTTAATATCTGCAATTGAATTAGCTAATTTTCAATAGCAGGCGGGATCATCAAGGTTTTTGGCTCTCACATTATTTCCTACCATCCATCCGTTCTTACATGCCGTAAATCATGTCAACTCACCCTGCTTTCTGGATTCAGCAGAAATCAATAAATCATATTGAAGATAGCTTTTTCCAAGCGTATATTTACGGTATAATTCTTCAATAGGTGATTTTTTTACATTCAGGAGAAACCCTTGAACCGAGATACCGAAGCCAAATACGACCACCAGGCCATTGAAAAGAAATGGAGGGCGCGATGGGAGGTGCGGGGCGATTACCGTATCGATCTCGACAGCGCAAAAAATCCATTCTATAACCTCATGATGTTTCCCTATCCATCAGCCGAAGGGTTGCATGTGGGGAACGTGTACGCATTCACCGGCTCTGATATCTACGGCCGTTTTATGAAGCTGCAGGGGTATGATGTATTCGAGCCGATCGGTTTTGATGCCTTCGGGATGCACTCGGAGAACTTCGCGCTGAAAAAGGAAATCCACCCGGCGGATCTGGTGCCGAAAAACATCGCCAATTTCCGCGATAACCAGCTCAAGATGATAGGCGCCATGTTCGACTGGTCCCGCCAGGTGGATACTACGGATCCACGGTACTATAAGTGGACTCAGTGGATATTCGTCCAGCTTTTCAAGCACGGCCTCGCTTACCAGGAGGCGGCGGCGGTGAACTGGTGCCCTTCCTGCCAGACCGTGCTCGCCTCGGAGCAGGTCATCGCCGGGGAATGCGAGCGCTGCAAAAGCGACGTAACCCAGAAAAAGATGCTCCAGTGGTTTGTCCGCATCACCCGGTATGCCGAGCGGCTGTATGCCAACCTTGACTGGATCGACTGGTCGGAAATCACCCGGAGCGCCCAGCGGAACTGGATCGGAAAGAGCGAGGGCGCGGAGATCGATTTCGGGCTTGCAGGCACGGATGAGAAACTGAGGGTGTTCACCACCCGTCCAGATACCGTGTTCGGCGCAACCTACATGGTGATTGCCCCGGAACATCCCCTGACAGGCAGGAGCACCTCCCCGGAACAGCGTCAGGCGGTAGAGAACTACCTCCGTGAAACGGCAGGAAAAACCGAGCAGGAACGCATCGAAGAGGCCGGAAAAAAAACCGGAGTCTTCACCGGCGGGTATGCGGTCAACCCGGCGACCGGCGCGCTGATACCGGTATGGGTGGCAGATTATGTGCTCATCGGCTACGGGACCGGGGCGATCATGGCGGTTCCCGCACATGACGAACGGGATTTCGAGTTTGCCAAAACCTTCGATCTCCCCATTGTCGAGGTGATTTCATCGGACGGTTCTGCTCATCATCTTGAAGCTGCTTACACCGGAGAGGGAGTGATGGTCAATTCCGGCGAGTTCAACGGCATGAATTCCCGTGAGGCCATAGGCGCCATAACCCGCTGGTTCGAAAGCCGCGGTAAGGGGCGGGGGAAGATCAATTACCGCCTCCATGACTGGTGCCTCTCCCGTCAGCGATACTGGGGGCCTCCCATACCGATCATTCACTGCGAGAAATGCGGCGCCCAGGCGGTTCCGGAGGAAGATTTGCCCGTGCTCCTGCCCCAGATGAAAGATTTCCGCCCGGACGGCTCGGGGAAATCACCATTGAACCGCAGCCGGGAATTTGTGGAGACCGCCTGCCCGCAGTGCGGGGGCCCGGCGAGGCGTGAAACCGACGTCATGGACAATTTCCTCGATTCGGCATGGTATTTCTTCCGCTATCCCTCCACCGAGTTCGATGACCGCCCGTTCGACCCAGAGCGCACCCGTACATGGCTGCCGGTGGACATGTACATCGGCGGAAACGAGCATGCGGTGCTCCATCTTCTCTACACCCGTTTCATCACCATGGCGCTGAAGGATATGGGATTCATCGAATTCGAGGAGCCGTTCAGGAAATTCCGCGCCCACGGCCTTATCATCAAGGACGGAGCCAAGATGTCCAAGAGCCGCGGGAATGTGGTCAATCCCGATGCTTTCATCCGTGAGTACGGCGCCGACTGCTTTCGCACCTACCTCATGTTCCTCGGCCCCTACACCCAGGGCGGCGACTTCCAGGACAAGGGCATCATGGGTGTCAGGCGGTTCTATGACCGTATCTACCGTCTGGCAGTCGGCGGCGCGCTGGCCCCGGGAGAGCCGGAGGATAAGCGGTTCCTTGCCCTCCTTCACAAGACCATCCGTGATGTGACCGCCCATATAAAGAACCTGGAATACAACACCGCCATTGCCTTTCTCATGGAGCTGCTCAACGGTCTGACGAAGCATGAAGTGGTCCATAAAAGCTCGTTGGAGACGACGATTCGCCTCATGGCGCCGTTCGCGCCGCACCTTGCGGAGGAGCTCTGGGAGATGCTCGGCCACAAGAAGAGCGTGTTCCAATCCGGCTGGCCTGCCTGGGATGACTCGAAGATCACGGCGGACACTTTCCCGCTGGTGGCTCAGGTGAACGGCAAGATTCGCGCCACCATCGAAGCCCCGGTCGGTATTACCGAAGAGGACGCTGTCGCCCTGGTGGAATCCAGCGAAAATGTCAAGCGGTTCATCGAAGGGAAAACGGCAGTAAAGAAAATCTATGTTCCGGGAAAACTGGTGAATGTGGTGGTGAAACAATAAGAATACAGAAGTCAGAAAACAGCACTTCGACAAGCTCAGTGCACGATAGTTGGGCAGTGCACGCTGGTTGAGCCTGTCGAAACCAGCCCATGAATCAAGGTTCAGACAGCAGGAGAAATGGCAATGCATACAACAAGGCGTAAATTTTTAGGATTGAGCGCAATGGCGGTTTCGGGAACCGCAATTGGAGTTGACGCCGCCGAGCCGAAGAAGCGCACAGCGAGCGATCTTCTCAAGGTTGGCGTTATTCTGGGAGAATACCCGCATTCCACCGGATGGGCTGCCCTGGCCAACGGAATCAACGGAGCGGCGACCACTCCCAATCGCACGGGGATGATCTATACCCATGTCTGGCATATCAAGAACGAAGAGGCGGCAGCTTTTGCCAAGCGGTACGGAGTGGATACGGTGGTGCGGAATTTCGATGACATGGTGGGCAAAGTGGACGGCCTCATCATCGATACGGTCATGCAGACGCCCTGGGTGCACAGGCTTGCCGAGCCTTATCTGACAAACGGTGTCCCGGTTTTCAGTGACCGTCCGGGCAGCGATGCGGTCTGGAAAGTAAAAAAACTGATCGA
>JAUYCD010000263.1 GCA_030692375.1 Candidatus Latescibacter sp.
CATTTCGGAGACCCGGTTATACTGAAGGGACTGCTCAAGGAAGTGCACACCGCCAGGGGCAGGGTTTATTCCGGCCGGTTTGCCATGCTGCCGATTGCGCGACCCTAACGCCTCTCTGTCACATTTTCATGCCGAAGCCCTTGATTTCCTTCCGCAAAGTCTCTATCTTCATATCATGAAAAATTCCTTCATGAAAGTTTCGGTGATCGTTTGCGCCGTTCTGGCTTTTACCTCCCTGAAAATATGGGCGTCGCCCGGGGATCTTCTCTGGAGATTCCCCGCACTGGGAGGTTATGCCGCATCATCGCCGGCGATCGGACTCGACGGAACCATTTATTTCGGAAGCAGCAACCGGAATCTCTATGCGATCAAACCCGAAGGCGGACTAAAATGGAAGTACCAGACCGGAGGCGCGATCGACGATTCTCCGGCCATCCAGGATGACGGAACCATTTATTTCGGTTCTTTCGACACCTATTTTTATGCGCTCTCTCCGGACGGGAAGCTGCTTTGGCGTTATCAGACCGGCGGATTGATACGTTCCACTCCCGCATTGGCAGCAGGCGGGACGATCCTGTTCGGCTCGTACGACAAAAACCTGTACGCGCTCAATCCCGATGGGACCCTCAAGTGGAAATTCGCAGCGGGTGCGGAAATTGGCTCCTCGCCGCTCATTTCCATCGACGGCTCGGTTAATTTCGGTGACACGAACGGCATGGTGTACTCTCTCACCTCGCAGGGCAGCCTCAGATGGAAACATGCAACCGGCGGCGCCATTAACTGGTCTTCCGTAGCGGCAGGTTATGACGGCGTCCTGTACATCGGCTCCTGGGACGGGTACCTGTATTCGATCTCATCTGACGGGACACTGAAATGGAAATACAGGACGGCAGGAAAAATCGGTTCTTCACCCGCGCTCGGAGAAAACGGCGTCATCTATTTCGAATCCTGCGACACGTTTTTTTATGCATTGAATCCTGACGGCACCCTGCTCTGGAAGTATGACGTTCAGAATAAGAATTACGGTTGTCATCCGGTGATCGGAAGCGACGGAACGATATATGTCGGCTCGGATGACGGGTATATGTATGCGCTCGATCCCGGCGGCGCATTGAAATGGCGGTACAAAACCGGAGGCCCCCTTTGGACAACCGGCGCAACGATCGATGAAAGAGGGATTCTGTACTGCGTTTCTTCGGACGGGTATATATACGCCCTCGACACCGGTACGGGAGCGGGTATAGCCCGTACCCCCTGGCCGAAATTCCACGGGGATTTACGGAACACCGGGAGGATGGAAACCCTCTCCGTCTCTTCTTCTCTAATCAAAATACAGGACATCAGGCCGAACGAAACCGGGACAGCCACGGTCACCATCAGGAACGGCGGTTCAAAACCGGTTTCCATAGAGCGAATCGGCATCACGAACGACCGGTTCAAAGTCAGCCCGGAGTCCGGGGTTGTGCCGCCGTCCGACAGCCTCGTCATAACGATCACCTTTTCCCCCATGACCACGGATGAAGAACAGGCGTATTTGACCATCCAGCTTGCCGACCGGAAAATCCCCGTCTATGTGATGGGGAATCCGCCGAAAGAACCGGTGCGGGTGACCGTACACCTGATCACCCGCGACCAGGACACCGGAGAACTGCTCCCCTGCAGAGTACAGATCATCGCTTCCGATGGCCAGTATTGGGGTCCGAAAGGGATCATGTCCAACAACCGGCTGTTTTTTTACACCCCCGGCGACACGACGCTCGTTGTTCCCGCCGGAACCGCTACGATTTACCTGTACCGTGGCACCGAATACGAACCTGTCCTGGGCAAAACGGTGGAAATTTCTAAAAACCTGCTTACCCCTCTGGAATATTCCCTGAAACGGTGGATTCACCTGAAAGAGTTGGGCTGGTATTCCTGCGACAATCAAGTTATCGCGGACGGGAGCCTGGACCCTCGTGGTATCTATTACGCCCAGCTCGGCGAGGACCTCAACATCCTCCAGTTCGATGCTCTGGGCGATGGCAACCGCACATGGGATTACCAATACTGGAGGACGGACAAGTTCCCCTTCTCAATCCCGTTCTATCCTTTGGTTATCGGCGAAGAATGGCGGTCTGCTTCTTGGCAAAATCATATGATCACCATGAACTGTTCCCGCCCTCTTTCCGCATATGGGAACGGATATTATACAGTTCTCAATTGCCCCTACCGCTTTTCTTATCCTCCTGCACTGGATTTCTGCGAGGAAGCGCATTCTTTGGGCGGCATTATCCTGGCCTGTCACCCGTTCCCCGGGTATGAGCCTTTTACCCTGCCTCCGGAGCACCCGTACGAGAGGAATACCGCCTATGAAGCTCCGGTGGACATTGCGCTTGGCAAGATGGACGGCATGCAGATTTATATCTACGACCAGTGCGACACCTGGAACCGTTATGTGTGGTACAAACTGCTCAACTGCGGATTCAAAGTTCCTCCCTATGCCGGAACCGATAGTAATTTTATCGGAAGCTCCTTTGGAGTGTATCCCGGCAGAGTCAGGTGCTATGTCCAGGTTCCCGGCCAGAATGACGACCTGAGTTTCTCCGACTGGGTGCGGGAATCGGTGAAAGGGCGGAGTTTCGTCTCGACCGGCGCTGCGCTGTTCCTCACGGTCAACGGGGAAATGCCCGGCGCCGACCTCACCCTCAAGTCAATGAACGGAACTGCAAAGGTCAGCGTCCGTGCGGATGCGCGCTGGATGGGTGGAATCAAAACCGTCTATATCCTGGTTAACGGGGAAACCGCCGTTTCTCAATCGTTCGGCGGAAGCAGGGAAGCCGTTCTGTCAGTGGAAATTCCCCTGACAAAAAGCTCCTGGATAGCGGCGCGGGTTGAGGGAAATCCGGTGAGCATGTTCTACGGCAACGCACACACCGCCCCGGTGTATGTAACTGTGGACAATAAGCCGATCCGGTCACGGAAAGATGCGCTCTTCTTCGTAGACTGGATCGACAAGCACATAGCCCGCCTCGATTCCGCCAACCATTTCGACACACCGGAGCATAAAAAAAGGATGTTCGACCTCTACCGGAAAGGGCAGGACGTTTACCGCGCCCGTGCGGACACCACCTTCGCCACCGCGGTGGATGCTCCCCTGCCCGGACAGTTCGTTCTCTTTCCCAATTCTCCCAATCCGTTCAACGCGGTCACAACCATTACCTATTCCCTGCCGCGGGAATGCCATGTTTCCTTTGATGTCTATGATATTCTCGGCAGGAAAGTCGTATCATTGGAAAACAAGATAAAACCCGCGGGAATGCACCGCGTTGTCTGGAACGGAACCGACGCGAAAGGAAATTCTCTAGGGAGCAATGTCTATCTCTACCGGTTCAAAGCGGGAGACTTTATCCGCCATGGGAAAATGGTTCTGATGAAATAATATGTCGGGGCGACTTTTTAGATTTCCAACAGCGCCGCCGTCTCTACATGCGGCGTGTGGGGGGACATGTCGAACGCCCGGATGTTTTTCAGCCGGTATCCGGCCAGGCCGAGCATTTCAAGGTCGCCGGGAAGCGTCTTGATGTTGCAGGAAACATACACCATGCGCGGGATGCGCATCCGGACGAGGCTGTACAGCGCCCGGGGATGAATGCCTGCCCTCGGCGGATCGCAGACCACCACTTCGAATTTCTCTCCCTGCTCGTCCAGAACATCTTCCGCCGCGCCAGCGATAAAGGTGCAGTTCTCCGCGCCGTTTATTTCGGCGTTTGTTTTAGCGTCCCGTACCGCGTCTTTCGAAATCTCCACCCCGGTCACCGTTTTCGCCCACCCGGCCAGGTAAATCCCGATTGTTCCCGTGCCGCAGTAAAGGTCAAGGAGGTTTTCCGCGCCGGTGAGGCCGCTGAATTCCCTGATGGTATCAAACAGATTCTCCGCCTGTAAGGTGTTCGTCTGGAAGAACGCATCCGGCGAGATAGAGAAGGTGAATTCTCCGATCCGCTCACTGATCGTTTCCGCGCCACGGAGCGTCCGCCGTTCCTGGCCGGTCGCAGTACTTCCCGGACTCCGGTTGATGTTCAGGTGAAGAGACGAAACTTCCGGGAATGCGCCGGTAATCCGCTCGGCAAACTCCTCCGCCTGCGCGAATTCTTCTCCGGAGGTCACCAGGTTGACCATCAACTCCCCGGTATTCTTGCCGTCGCGGATCACTAAGTACCGGAGGAGGCCCGCATGAGTTTTCAGCCCGTAAACGGAAAGCTTCCGCTCTTCCGCAAAGCTTCGCACCACCTCTATCACCTTATTGGACAGCTCCGACTCAAGACGGCAGGAATGCACGTCGAACACTCGGTCGAACTTCCCCGCCTCGTGCAGGCCCAGCATGGTCAGGCCGGAACCGGGAGGTGAATCGAAGGAGAACTCCATCTTGTTCCGGTAATAGAACTCATCCGGCGAGGGAGTAAACGGTATCTCTTCCACCGGCCCGATTCCCGGTACTCCGGCAAGAGCGGAACGCACAATCTCCTCTTTCAGTCGGCACTGGACCGGATAGGGGATATCCTGCCAGCGGCAGCCGCCGCAGATTCCGAAATGCGGGCAGAAGGGGTCACGACGCTTCACTTCCCCGGAAAGAATCTTTTCGAGTTGTACCAGGGCCGTGTGACGTTTCACACTCGCGACCCGGACGCTGACTTCGTCCCCCGGAATTGCGCCCGGTACCTTTATGGCGCGCCCTTCCGCTTCGGATATTCCATAGCCGTCGGGAGAAAGCCTGTCTATGGTTAGAGTAAGAATGTCATTACGTTTCAAAATAATCTATCTCTCGGAAAGTTTGCTAAAGATATATTGTCTGAACCATGATTTTCAGGATTAAAGGATTACCGTGATAAATCAGTCAATTTAGATCCTGAAACGAGTTCAGGATGACGCGGACTCTTCGACAGGCTCAGAGCCCGCTGACCGAGCACTGAGCTTGTCGAAGTGCACGTGTCATGCCGAACTTGTTGCCGCTTCGCGGGAACGATGAAACCGTTTCGGCATCTATAGATACAATCACTAACCTTATCTAATGACATACCTGGATAATTATTAAGTGTTCAATTCCTTGCCCCCTTGCCCGCTTTTGGGAGAGGGGGCAGGGGGTGAGGGCTTTTTTACAATCTCAGCCCGGGATTGAGCATTCCTTTGGGGTCTAGTTCTTTTTTCAACGCAATGGCGACAACCCTCTCCGCCGGAGTCAGAAGGCTCGAAAGGCCTTCCCGCGCCGCATGACCCCATACGGCAGGGATATTCCCCCCGACCGCGAGGACCTTATTATTAAGCCGCAGCACTGGCTGCTCGCCACGTAAAAGAAGGTGGAATCTTCCGATCAGAGGATGTCCGAAGAGAGGCGCCTCCGGGAATTCCCGCCGGAGTGTACCCAGTATGCTCCCCGACGCCGAGGGCGGAATCGAGATGGTAACAAGCCCTTCCCCGGCCAGGTTAAGGGCGATTGCGCGGCGCTTCTCCATGAAAATTTCCGGCTGTTCTTCATGCACTGAATCCGCTCCGGACTCAAAGAGGATTTTCTCCGCTGCCTGAATCTCACGTTTGACCAGAGGTTCCATCCCCTCTATTCCAACACCGGCCAGTATTTCACCTTTCAGGCCGTTTTCTGCAGTTAATTCGAATCGTTTGACCGCAAACCCCAGGTTATGGACAGCGTTAATCGCCTTCGTGAGGTTCTCGCACTTGCTGAAGCGTGCAGCCACCATGGTCCGCACCTCCGGCAGAGGAAGGACTTTCAAAGTCAGCTCCACAGCTATTGCAAACAGTCCTCTCGTCCCGGCCAGGAAGCGAGTGATCTCGTATCCGGTGACATTCTTGGTGGTACGGCCGCCGAAAGTAACTGCGTCGCCCTTGGCGGTTATGCATTTCGCTCCGATAACATAATCCCGGAAGTCACCGTAACCGGCTGCATAGGGGCCGACAGCGGCGGTCATGTACGCCCCGCCCAGGGTGGACTCTTTTCCGGAAGTGATATCCAGCGGCAGAAGAAGACCGGATCGAACTCCCGCCCCGACCGCCTCGTCAACCACTGCCCCGGCCTGGGCCACTATGAGAAAATCGCCGGGATTCACCTCTTTCACCCTGTCCATCCGGGAGAGCGAAAGAAGGACTGTTCCGTTGCCGGGGATAGAATCGGCATATGTTCCTCCGCCCCTTACCGTGACGCCGCCAGTTTTTTCGGCGGAAAGAAAACGAACAATCTCGGCGAGCAGGTTTTCATCCCGCGGTACAATTACCGGAGGATTGGCCGAAAGATCGATGTATTCCGATCCGAACCGCTGTTCAAATCGAGTATAAAGATTATCGTTCATTGTTTCCTTGCATACTGTAAAAAGGTTAATTTCCGGATTTGGAACTGTTGCCCTACTTTTCGATGAATAAGCGGGAAACCTTTTGGGCATGACACGATATACAGATAGATGCCGAAACGGTTTCATCGTTCCCGCAAAGCGGCAACTAGTTCGGCATGACATGTGCACTTCGACAAGCTCAGTGCTCGGTCAGCGGGCTCTGAGCCTGTCGAAGAGTCCGCTACATCCTGAACTCGTTTCAGGATCTAATTGTGCAATCATACTATGATATTGTCAAGAAATACTTACCAGATCACATACTCGGATAAATATAATACGGAGAAGTATGAAATCACCACAGAAAAGGGGTGCGGACAGTTATTGTTCCACACCCCTGCTTATTCTGTATCGAAGATATCGACTGTTTTTTTATTTCTCCGCTTTATTCACAACTTCTCCGACCGGCTTTCCCAAATCTTCCTTTTTCTTTTTTCCGGCAGCTTTTGTTTTCTTGGCTGAAATTTTCACCTTCTCTTCACCGACAAATTCGATGAGAGAGACCGGCGCGTTATCCCCATGCCTGAATCCCAGTTTGAGAATGCGGGTATATCCGCCTAACCGGGTGGCAAACTTCGGACCATACTCATCAAAAAGCTTTTTGACCGCCGCAGGATCCTTCAGCCTGGAAAGCACGATACGGCGGGCATGAAGATCTCCCCGCTTCGCAAAAGTAACCATCTTCTCTACAAAAGGCCTGATTTCTTTCGCCTTGGCGTCCGTGGTACGGACATTTCCGTTCTTCACCAGCGAAGAGGCGAGATTCGCCAGCATTGCAATTCTATGTTCTCTGCGCCTGGATAGCTTCCGGCCGACTTTTAGATGCCTCATTTACGTCTTATCCTGCCTTTCTACTTTTCTGGACCTTGGCCAGCTCAGCATCATATACCGAAACATCGATCCCGAACGACAGACTCATTGCGGTCAGAACTTCGGCAAGCTCGGAAAGAGATTTCCGGCCGAAATTACGGTATTTGAGCATATCAGCCTCAGTCCGGGTAACCAGATCACGAATGCGCTTGATTCCCGCAGCTTTCAGACAATTCGATGACCGCACCGAGAGCTCCATCTCATCCACCGGCATATCGAGCAGATTGGCGATCCGCACTTTCTCTTCATCGATGCTTTCATCGTCGATCTCAGCGAAATCTTCATCGAAGGTGATGAACAGCTTCAGGTGATCGGTGATGATCTTGGCGGCATAGGCCAATGCATCAGAAGGCTTTATGGTCCTGTTCGTCCATACCTCAAGAGTCAATTTATCATAATCGGTTCGATGTCCGATACGGGCATTGCCTACCTGATAATTCACTTTACGAATCGGGCTGTATATCGAATCTATCAATATGGTATCAAGGGGGCGGTCCCCAAGAGTTTTTTCGTCTGTCGGAACGTATCCTCTCCCGTCATTTATGAGAATGTCCGCTTTGAAAACGCCATCTGCATCAATTTCTGCAATATGATGCTCCGGATTCATGATCTCGATACGGGGATCGAGCGCGAGGTCGCTGGCAACAAGATTATGCGGCCCCTTTATGTCCAGAAATATCTCCACCGGTTGATCCGAATGGAGTTTTATATCAACTTCTTTCAGGTTAAGAATGATCTCCGGAATATCTTCAACCACGCCGGGAAGAGTGGAGAATTCGTGATGAACGTTATCAAACCTTATTGAATCTATAGCAGCCCCCTGGATCGAGGAAAGCAGTACACGTCTGAGCACATTACCGAGTGTAATGCCGAAACCTCTTTCCAAAGGCTGCAGTACAAACTTCCCATAAAACCCGGTGAGGGTTGACTCATCAATTTCTATGCCCTTCGGCATATGGAGACTTTTCCATTTCATAGAGGTATCACACCTTTCGAAAAGGATATGACAAAGAGTCTTACCATAGAGGTCCTTTCTAATGAACCCTTACTTGGAGTAGAACTCAATTACCAAATTTTCATTTAATTCCACCGGAATCATATCCCGTGATGGAACTGACAACAATATAAAACTCAGATCCGGACGGGAAACTTCCAGGTAGGAACTGCCGCCTGCGGCAGTTTTCCCTATCGCTTCCCGAACCTGCGGATTATTCTGCATGCTTTCGGCTATTCGGATTTTCATTCCCGGCTTCACCTGGAACGAAGGCACATTCACCATCTTGTCGTTTATCATCACATGCTTATGAACTACCAATTGCCTGGCTTCTCTCATGGTGTGTGCAAAACCGGCCCTGTATATCATGTTGTCCAGACGGGTTTCCAGCATCTGGAGCAGGTTCTCTCCGGCTACCCCTTTCCTGCTCATCGCTTTGATTACATAATTCCGAAACTGCTTTTCCAAAAGACCATACACATACCGAATACGCTGTTTCTCCAGAAGATGTTTACCATAATCGGAAAGCTTGCGGCCTGCCTTGCCCCCATGCTGTCCGGGAGGATTAGGTCGCTTTTCCATTATCCGCGCCGCTTTGTCCGAAAGAGCGATACCCAGTCTTCTCGATTTCTTTACCAACGGACCTCTGTATCTTGCCATATAATCTCTCCGTTATACTCTGCGCCTCTTGGGAGGCCTGCAACCATTGTGAGGAATGGGAGTAACATCCCGAATCGCCGAAATCTCCAAACCCGCTGCCTGGAGTGACCGGACAGCCGCCTCACGTCCTACGCCGGGTCCTTTTACCAGTACCTCTACTTTCCTGAGTCCGAGCGCCATCGCATCTTTCGCCGAGCTTTCGGCTGCGGTTTGCGCCGCAAACGGCGTAGACTTACGGGAGCCCTTGAAACCCACCTTCCCTGCGGATGCCCAGGATATGGTGGCGCCGTTTTTGTCGGTAATGGTTACAATGGTGTTGTTGAATGTGGCCTGGATGTGCGCCACTCCAACCGGTTCAACCCTGCTCTCTTTTTTCTTGGTCCGCTTTCTTGGTGCTGCCAATCCGGAACCTCCTCTATTTTTGTATGCATCATGAACGATGAATCATGTTTATCTTGTCTCGAACGGTCAAGCCACTTTACTTTTCTAAAACATGATTCGGCATTCGTTTATTACTTTTTCTTTCCTGCTACCGTGCGCCGGGGCCCTTTACGGGTCCGTGCATTCGTTTTCGTTCTCTGCCCATGTACGGGAAGCCCGCGGCGATGACGCAATCCACGGTAGGATCCTATATCCAAAAGCCGCCTGATGTTCATTGTGACCTCGCTGCGAAGAACACCTTCGACCTTGTAATTATCTTCAATCACGGTACGAATCTTGTTTATCTGCTCTTCCGTAAGATTATGCACCCGTGAAGATTCCGGAATCACTGCTTCTGCGCAAATCTTCTTTGCCAGCGACGGCCCTATACCGTATATCCGTGTAAGCGCAACTTCGGTCCTTTTTTCCCTGGGCAGGTCAATCCCTGCGATGCGAGCCACTTGTTACTCCTCCATATTCTGAATATTCTTCCGTTGTTAATCATACATGACGAAAGATTTCATTACGTATTTTTTTCTATCAACCCTGCCTCTGCTTGTGACGGGGATTGATGCAGATGATCCGTAACACCCCTTTGCGCTTTACCAGCTTGCACTGGTTGCACCGTTTTTTGATAGATGCTTTAACTTTCATGATATCACACCTTTATTTTAAAATCATTTGTGACGGTATACAATACGTCCCTTGGAAAGGTCGTAAACCGAAATCTCCACAGTCACCTTGTCACCCGGCAGAATCTTGATAAAATTCATTCGCATCTTGCCGGATATATGAGCGAGAATGAGATGGCCGTTCTCTAGCTTTACCTTGAACGTTGCGTTCGGTAAAGACTCGGCAACAACACCTTCCGCTGTTATTGTTTCGTCTTTGGCCATATTTCTTCTCCATTCATGAGCGTTAAAATCTCCGGGAAACCATCCCGCACCACACAGGTATTTTCATAGTGGGCTGAGAGTTTTCCATCCGCGGTAACCACCGTCCAATTATCTTCCAGGGTTTCCACTTCCCATGTTCCGGCATTCACCATCGGTTCGATGGCGAGCACCATCCCGGCTTTGAGAAGCGCTCCCGGATTCCGGGGTGTCGTGAAATTTGGTATCTGCGGTTCTTCATGCAGCCTGCGCCCAATGCCGTGCCCCACCAATGCCCGTACAACACTGTATCCGAGAGCTTCCACCAGGTTCTGCACCGCCCCGCCTATATCTCCGATATGGTTCCCGGGCACCGCTTTTCCGGCCCCTTCAAAAAAAGCCCGGCTTGTAGTCTCAATCAGATAAGTCGCTTCCTTCGATATTCCGCCGACCGGGTAGACCCGCGCCATATCACCGTAAAAACCATCCTTATAGGCGCCGAGATCGATCTTTACTATGTCACTTTCCTCTAAAACCCGCTCCCCCGGAATTCCATGAACCACCTCGTCATTCACCGAAACGCAGATGGCGCCCGGAAATCCGTTGTACCCCAGAAACGCCGCCTGCGCTCCGTGCGATTCTATGAACTTACGAGCCTTTTCTGATATATGTAACGTGGTTGTTCCAGCCCGGACTTCATCACGAACGATCTCCATGGTCTCCGCCGCCAGACGGCAAACGGAGCGGAGCTTTTCGATCTCCCTCTCAGACCGGATGTGAATCATTCAAGAACAGCCTTTATCCTGACAAATACCTCTTCCACAGTCCCGAGGCCATCAACGACTTTCAGAATACCTCGTTTACGGTAGTATGATTTCAAAGGTTCGGTTTGCTGGTAATATATCCGGTGCCGATTCTCAATCGTTTCACGGTTGTCATCGCTTCGTCCCTCTATCGTGGCCCTTTTGAGCAGACGTGATAGTACCACCTCATCGGGGACTTCGACGGATATCACTCCGTCAAGTGACTTGCCCTGTTTTTCCAAAAGACGGTCGAGTCCTTCTGACTGGGGTATGGTTCTGGGAAAACCGTCGAAAAGGAAACCATCGGGAAGAGTTTTCATTTTTCCCTCGATGATGCCGAGAATAACATCATCCGGCAGCAATTTCCCGGCATCCATGTATTCAGCCGCTTTGCGCCCAAGATCGGTTCCTTTGGCTCTGGCTTCACGGAGAATTTCTCCGGTGGATATATGGGGAATGCCAAAGAATTCTTTCAGCTTTGCAGCCTGGGTGCCTTTGCCTGCTCCCGGCCCGCCAAGGAGAATCAGTTTCATTTTACCTTCTTCCTCTCAGCCTGCCGCCTTTGAGGAGACCATCATAGTGCCGTTCCAGCATCTTCGCCTCGATCTGCTGCAAAAAGTCTAGCGCAACACCAACTACAATTAACAGCCCTGTTCCGCCGAAAAACTGTGCGTATGAGTAGTTAACCTTGGCGATCTTCACAATGAAGTAAGGCATGATCGCCACCAAAGCCAGAGCAATTGCTCCCGGAAGGGTAATACGGGTGAGAATTTTGTCGATGTGTTCGGCGGTTTTCTTTCCGGGCGGCTTCTGGGGAATGACCGCGCCATACTTTTTGAGATTATCAGCCAGGTCTACAGGGTTAAACACAATGGCTGTGTAGAAAAATGTAAAGAAGAGAATCAACATGCCATAGAATATCCAGTACACGATGCTGGTATAATCGAAATATCCCTTTATATCCTGGAAAAACTTCCAGGGAACCAGGGTCGCCACCGTCTGAGGAACAAACATGATCGCCTGGGCGAATATAATAGGAATAACTCCGGCGGTATTGACCCTGAGTGGAATATAAGTCGACTGGCCGCCGTAAATCTTCCTGCCTACAACTTTTTTGGGATACTGCACCCGTATCCTGCGCTGCCCCTGGGTCAGCGCCACTATGAATCCGGTCACCGCAACCATGAACGCAAGGAGAATGATTTCAATAAAAATGCTCCGGCCTCCTGCAATAAATTCCGCATATTCAGACCGGAGCGCAAACGGGAATGCTTCGATAATTCCGAAAAATATGATCATCGAGATACCGTTTCCGATCCCATGCTCGGTGAGCTGCTCGCCCATCCACATGAGGAACACGGTACCGGCCACCACAGTGACCATCACGAGAAAGAGGAACCCGGGGCCGGTATTGGTGACAATGGAACCTCCGGAAGGCGACTGCATATTCTGGAGCCACACTGCAATACCGTAAGCCTGAGCCGCCGAAAGAACAACTGTCCCGTACCGGGTAAGCTGGGTGATCTTTTTACGGCCTTCATCGCCTTCCTTCTGCAGTCTCTGGAAGTATGGCACCACCGAGCCGAGAAGCTGGATGATGATCGAGGCTGAAATGTACGGCATGATTCCAAGGGCAAAAATGGTCATTTTGGAAAACGCGCCGCCCACAAACATATCGTACATTCCGAACAGGGTATTGCTCATCCCGCCCATTATCGATCTCAATTCCATGGGATCGATTCCCGGAATCGGCACCCTGCTGCAAAGACGATAGATTATGACCATAAAGAGCACGAAAAGCAGGCGTTTCCGGAGATCCGGAATTTTAAACAAACTGTCGACAGATCCCAGCACGTTAAATTACCTCAGCGGTTCCGCCCGCGTTTACGATCTTTTCTTTGGCCGACCGGCTAAACGCATGGGCCTTGATGTTCAAAGCCTTCTGTACTTCACCCTCACCCAGGATTTTCACTTTCGATCCGGACTTTCTCACCAGACCCGCGGATTTGAGAACCTCGGGAGTAACCTCACCTGAGAGTCCTTTTTTCACAATGTCCGCCACATTCACAATTTCGTACTCAGTTCGGAATATATTGAAAAATCCCCGTTTCGGCACTCTCCGTATCAGCGGCATCTGGCCACCTTCAAACCCCCGGCGCACCTTGCCACCGGAAAGAGATTTCTGACCCTTATGCCCTCTTCCGGCTGTGCCGCCCTGTCCGGATGCCGCACCCTGGCCGCGTCTTTTGGTAGATTTTACAGTGGCGCCCTTCGGGATTATCAATTCATGTAATTTCACTTCAGCCCTCGCAACATTTTTGGTGAAGTATGGGGTATTGGTTCAGCATGCTGAACCCCTACTCCACTTCTGTGACACTTAAAAGGTGACTCACCTTGTTGATCATCCCTCGAATCTGGGGTGTATCATCATGATTGACCACGATACCCATCCGGGTTATACCCAGCGCCCGGAGAATCTTTTCCTGTTTCTCTTTTCTTCCGATAGTAGAGCGGATTTGCTTTATGACCAGTTTAGCCATCCTGTCTCCCGAATGAATAAATATTTCTGTTGATCCCATATCATGAAAACGTAACCGGTGGTTATCTGATCCTGTTTATCGGAAGGTTACGGATTTTGGATACAGCATACACATCCTTCAGCTCCAGCAATCCCTTTATGGTAGCTTTGACCACATTATGCGGATTGGATGAACCGAGCGATTTCGCCAGAATATTTTTGATCCCGGCAGGCTCCAGCACCGCGCGCACCGCGTTGCCGGCGATAATCCCCGTTCCCGGAGCGGCAGGTTTGAGCAGAACCACCGCCGCCGAATACTTGGACAGTATCGCATGCGGAATGGTCCCGTTCTCAACCGGAACGGTAACCATGCTCTTCTTGGCGCTCTCCGTACCTTTACGGATTGCTTCAGAGACTTCCGATGCTTTTCCCAGACCGATTCCCACCCTGCCGTTTGAGTCTCCCACCGAAACCAGGGCGCTGAATGAAAAGCGTCTTCCGCCTTTCACAACCTTGGCTACCCGGCTGATATGGATCACATTTTCAATGAATTCGCTTTCTACTGGCTGCATTCTTGGCAAGCTTTTTCTTCTCCTTCACTACGGACGTACATGGTACGTCCCTCTCTTATTAAAACTGCAAACCACCCTCACGGGCGCCTTCCGCTACCGCCTTGACACGACCGTGATAGATGTAACCGTTACGGTCAAAAACCGCTTTGGTAATTCCCTTTTCTCTGGCTTTCTCAGCCACCATCTTCCCGGTCAACCTGGCTATACCCGTTTTTCCTCCATCAATCTTATGCTCTTGTATTTCTTTTCCGGAAGAAGAAAGCCCCACAAGCGAAACACCCATCGTATCATCGATTAACTGAACATAGACGTTCTTCAGGCTCCGGTAAACGGTAAGCCGTGGACTCTCCGAAGTCCCATAAACCTTTTTCCGGACCCGTTTCGCTCTCTTCTCCCTTGCAATCATCTTGATTTTCTTGGGATGCTTCATCGCCTTATAAAACTCCTATACTTTCAACGTTAAACAATCGGATTTTCCGTTGGAAATCTGAAAGCAGTTCGCGATTCCCTGATATTTTGTGTATGTGCTCGCTATATGACGGCTGCCGGGTTTATCCGGTAGCTTTGCCTGTTTTCCTGCGCACATATTCACCGCGGTACCGTATCCCCTTCCCCTTGTAAGGTTCAGGCGGCCGAAGATCGCGTATTCTGGCGGCGACATCCCCCACCAGCTTCTTGTCGATCCCCTTGACCGTGATAACATTGACGTTTTGTCCTTCGATCGTTTCCTGAGTCGCTGCAAACGATATCCCCTGCGGCGGGGTGATAAGGATCGGATGGGATTGCCCGACCTGCAGGTCAAGGTCTTTACCTTTTAGCTGCGCACGGTATCCGACCCCCCGGAGCTCAAGAATTGTTTCCCATTCTTTGTACACACCCTGCACTGCATTGGAAAAAAGCGCCCGGGTAAGTCCCCATAGGGCGCTTATCTTTTTTTCCTGCACTCCAGGCTGCACCGTGATCATGCCGCCTTCGACGGACACTTTCATTTTTTCCGAAAACGGAACCTGCAGAACCTGTCCCTTGGCCCCTTT
The DNA here is from genome assembly GCA_030692375.1 of Candidatus Latescibacter sp. NCBI lineage: Bacteria > Pseudomonadati > Candidatus Latescibacterota > Candidatus Latescibacteria (ex Chuvochina et al. 2023) > Candidatus Latescibacterales > Candidatus Latescibacteraceae > Candidatus Latescibacter > Candidatus Latescibacter sp. The sequence goes on from JAUYCD010000263.1 coordinate 15,115, forward strand.
GGCGATGAGCACATTGCCATCTACTCTCACCGTTATCCCATCCGGAATTTTTATTGGCTGCTTACCTATTCGCGACACGGCTGTCTCCTTGATTCATGTACTGACGTACAGTATGACCTATCACCACACGTAACAGATAACTTCTCCGCCCACACCTTTTTTTCTGGCCTCCCGGTCTGTCATTACTCCGTTGGACGTGGTGACGATAGCAATACCAAGTCCATTCAAAACCCTCGGCAGCTCGTCCGCAGGGGAGTATCTCCTCAGACCGGGCTTGGACACCCGCTTGATGCCCTTGATAATAGGCACTTCATCATGGTCATACTTGAGGTACAATCGCAGTTCTCCCTGCTTTTTATCCTCTACGAATTTGTACTTCTCAATGAAATGCTCTTCCGACAGAATTCGAGCCAATTCTTTCTTCAACCTGGAAGCGGGTACATCTATCCACTTCTTTCCTGCTTTGGAACCATTCCGAATTCTTGTCAGCATATCAGCGATAGGGTCTGTCATACCCATTGAATCGCTCCTCGTTCTACGTTGATTGCACTACCAACTGGCCTTGGTTACTCCGGGTATTTCACCCTTCAGAGCCAATTCACGAAAACATATTCTGCAAAGACCGAATTTCCGAATATACGCCCGCGCCCTGCCGCACCGAAAGCAGCGGTTGTAAGCCCGGGCAGAAAACTTCGGTTTCCTCTTTTGTTTAACTATCAGAGCTTTCTTCGCCAAGGAAGCATTACCTCCAGACTAAATTTTTTTCTTTCGGTCTGAATTATTCAAAATAATAATTCGGGCCGGAAAGTACCCGCTTAATTTTCCCGACTAATCTTTGAAAGGTATGCCAAAGGCTTTCAGCAATGCTTTGGCCTCTTCATCTCTCTTTGCGGTGGTAACGAACGTAATATCCATGCCCCGAGTTTTATCGATCTTGTCAAAGTCAACCTCGGGGAATATGATCTGCTCTTTCACTCCGAGCGTGTAATTCCCACGGCCATCAAACGAACGTCCCGGTACTCCCCTGAAATCCCTGATCCTCGGTATGGCGAAGCTTAACAGCCGGTCCAAAAATTCATACATCCGTTCATGGCGCAAGGTCACCATGCACCCGATTGGCATGCCAGAACGAAGCTTGAAATTGGATATGGATTTCTTGGCTCTGCGAATAACCGGCTTCTGGCCTGCGATCATAGTCAAATCCTGAATGGCGCCGTCAAGGTTCTTGACATCCTGAACCGCTTCACCTACTCCCATGTTAACCACGATTTTGGACAGTTTCGGAATTTGCATCGGACTCTTGTAGTTGAACTCTTTCATAAGCGCGGGAGCAATTTCCTGAATAAATTTCTCTTTTAGTCTCGGTGCCATTATCAATACCCCTGGTTAAGCATCCGGCGGCCAGCTTCTTCCCACCGGCCTGTTCCGAACATGAATCGCTCGGAGAGCATGGTGAGAATTCCCCGCCGACTGCCTGCTCTTTATTTCTTTTCACCGATGAGCATCTCACCGCATTTTTTACAGGTTCTTATCTTGTTGCCATCGCTGAGCGTAACAGTTCTCGTTTTCACACCGGCATTGCATTTTCCGCAAATGACCATAAGGTTCGACATGTTAATCGGCGCTTCCTTTTCCAGAATTCCGCCTGTGGGAGCTACCTTTGTGGGGCGCTGGTGCCTTTTCACAAAGTTGATTCCCTGGACGATAGCCTTGTTCTTGGCCGTGTTTACCTTGAGCACCACTCCTTCTTTTCCACGGTCATCGCCGCTCAAAACGATTATCCGATCGCTTTTATGAATTCTTTTCATTCCATCACCTTTTTTACTGACAGCCTCCAGCTTCCTGCCGACTTTGACACAGGCGGAATACTGATTGCCGGAAGCTCCCGTTTACAATACTTCACTCGCCAGCGAGATAATCTTCATATACTGCTTTTCACGGAGCTCTCTGGCCACAGGCCCGAAAATACGGGTTCCTTTCGGTTCCTTCTGGGCGTCGATGATAACTGCCGCATTATCATCAAACTTGATGTATGAGCCGTCCTTCCGTCTGATCGCTTTTTTTGTTCTCACAATCACCGCACGGGCCACATCGCCTTTTTTAAACTGCCCGTTCGGAGCGGCGTCACGGACCGAGCAGACGATGATATCGCCGATTGATGCGTATCTGCGATGTGTGCCTCCGAGAACCCGGAAACACATCACCCGGCGAGCTCCGGTATTATCCGCCACTTTCAATATGGAATATTCCTGAATCATGCCAACCCCTTTATTTCTGACGATACAAATAATTGCGAAACTATAGATCCTGAAACGAGTTCAGGATGACACGTGTCATGCCGAACTTGTTTCGGCATCTATTTCAAAGAAAAACGCCATAAGATCGGCTCATTCATTATTTAGCCCGCTCCATAACCCGGACCAGCCGCCAGCGCTTGGTTTTGGAAAGCGGCCTCGTCTCCATCACTTCGACGAGATCTCCGATATGAGCATCGTTTTTTTCGTCGTGCGCCATCAGTTTTTTATTTTTTCTCACTACCCGTCCATAAAGGGGATGACGAACGGTACGCGCAACCGAGACTGTAATGGTCTTGTTGCTCGCATCGCTTGTAACCCGCCCCAACCTGACTTTTCTGTGTGCTCTTTCTTCTGTCATTTTTTTCTTTCCTGCTCACTCTCCCGGATCATCTGGAGTTTGTATTTTGATTACCGGCTGCTTTCAGGAGCATGTACAGGAGCGCCCACCGTGTGGATTCCCAGTTCGTGTTCCCGAATAACAGTTTTTAACCTGGCTATCTCACGTTTGATTATGCGGATCTGCGAGGTCTTTTCAAGCTGGGAGGTCACCAGTTGAAACTTGAGGGTTCTCAAATTCTCTTCTGCGGCCAAAAGATCATGCTTGACCTCATCCAGTATCTTTTCACGAATCGCCCGAGGTTTCATGATTTATCCCCCATACTCCTGTCGTTCAACAAACTTGGTTTTAATCGGGAGTTTGTGCGACGCAAGACGCATCGCTTCTTTCGCCACACTTATGTCAACCCCTTCCATCTCGAACAATACCCTTCCGGGTTTCACCACCGCCACCCAATGATCCGGCGCGCCCTTGCCTTTGCCCATACGGGTTTCTGCCGGCTTCACTGTAACCGGTTTCGCAGGAAAAATCCGAATCCAGACCCTCCCGCTTCTCTTGACATGACGGGTTATGGCCACACGGGCCGCCTCGATTTGACGGTCGGTGATCCAGCCCGGCTCCAGGGCCGCAAGTCCATATTCACCGAAAGAAACATCACGTCCGCGATAGGCGATTCCTCTCATCCTGCCGCGCTGCTCTTTACGGTGTTTTACCCTCTTTGGCATTAACATGATAGTGTATCCTCTTTTATATATTCTACGACAAATTTAAACGCGCATTCATGGGAAGAAATAGATCCTGGAACGAGTTCAGGATGACGTCATGCCGAACTTGTTGCCGCTTCGCGGGAACGATGAAAGCGCAGCGCATCTTTTAGCAACCGTTTCGGCATCTATCCCGTAAATATCCGCAACATCCCGGACCCTTTTTTTACTTCGAAATCCCCTGCAGATTGAGTACTTCGCCTTTGGATATCCACACCTTTACGCCAATCGTGCCGTATGTGGTGAACGATGTCGATGTGGCATAATCGATATCCGCCCTGAGGGTATGAAGAGGAACCCTCCCCACCAGGTAGCGCTCGCGGCGGGCCATTTCCGCTCCCCCCAGCCTCCCGGAACATGCTACACGGATGCCTTCGGCGCCGAGACGCATGGCGGAAGTTACCGCCTTTTTCATGGCGCGGCGGAAGCTGACACGCTGTTCGAGCTGACGGGCAATGCTGTCCGCAACCAGTTTTGCTTCGAGTTCGGGGTGCTTCACCTCGATGATATTGAGAAAAATATCTTTTTTGGTCAGAAGCTTCAGCTCATCCCGCAGCTTGTCCACCTCCATACCTTTCCGTCCGATGACAATTCCCGGCCGCGCCGTATGAATGTTCACGGTTATCTGGTTAGAGGTGCGCCTTTCAATCTCCACCTTGGAAATTCCCGCGCGGTTTAGACGTTTTACTACATACTTACGCAGGGTCAAATCTTCTTCGAGATTTTTCTTGAAATCCCGCTCGCTGAACCACCGCGAATCCCATGTCTTTGAAATTCCCAGCCTGAAGCCTACAGGATGTGTCTTCTGTCCCAAATTTAAAACCCCCTTTACTCTTCGGCAACTACCACTATTTTCATGTGACACGTTCTTTTTCGTATCCGATATGCTCTTCCCATGGCACGAGCCATGATCCGCTTCATCATCGGTCCGTCATCACACATGGCTTCGGTTATGGTGAGCTTGTTCGGGTCATGAATCTTATCGCCATACACATTCTGGGCGTTCGCCACTGCGCTTCTCACCACTTTTTCCAGCGCTGCGGCGCTTTTCTTGCGGGTGAACCGGAGAATATTCAGCGCCTCCTCCACTTTCTTGCCCCGCACCAGGTCCATGACCTGCCGCATCTTACGGGCTGAACCCCTGATAAATCGCGCTTTTGCAACAGCCTGCATGATTGAATCCTCGGAATACAACTGTTTTATTTAAGGGAAATGGCGCGTTCAACAATCCTTCCGCCGTGACCGCGATATGTCCGGGTGGGAGCAAACTCACCGAGTTTGTGTCCCACCATATTCTCAGTCACATAAACCGGCACAAACTTGTTTCCATTATGAACCGCCACGGTGTGGCCGATAAACTCGGGAGTTATGGTCGAACGCCTTGACCATGTCTTGATGACCTTTTTTTCGCCTCTTCTGTTCAGGTCATGCAGTTTCTTCACTAAATGATCATCTACAAACGGTCCCTTTTTTACCGACCGCGCCATGATTTCTCCTCCATGTGGGAGCGATAAGCCGCCGGCGAACCATCCTGGCCGCCTGACTGCTTCAATCGCTTATTGCATTTTTACTTTTGTCTGCGTTTCAGAATAAACTTGCCTGACTGCTTCTTTTTATCACGGGTTTTCTTGCCCTTTGTGGGGAACCCCCACGGTGTTACCGGGTGACGGCCGCCGGAGGATCTTCCTTCGCCTCCGCCGTGCGGATGGTCATGCGGATTCATCGCCACCCCACGGACTTTGGGACGGTGTCCCATCCATCTTGACTTCCCGGCCTTGCCCCACACTTCGTTGGAGTGGTCCAGGTTGCCAACCTGACCGACCGTGGCCATGCATCCCTCACGGAATAAACGCAATTCGGAAGAAGGCATCTTGATTGTGACCATTCCGCCCTCACGGGCCATGATCTGGCATCCTGTTCCGGCGCTGCGTGCAACCTGTGCGCCCTTGCCGGGCTTCATCTCGATGGCGTGCACCATGCTGCCGAGGGGAATCCGTAACAGAGGGAGCGTATTCCCCGTACGAATCTCGGCTTCGGGACCGCTCATAAGGACATCCCCCACACTCAATCCGTCCGGTGCGAGAATGTATCTCTTTTCACCGTCACGGTAAACCAGAAGTGCTATGCGGGCTGAACGATTCGGATCATACTGGATGGAATCCACATTAGCCGGGATACCGATCTTGTCCCGTTTGAAATCTATGATCCGGTAGAATTGCTTATGACCGCCGCCCCTTCTGCGCACCGTTATCCGTCCGTTGGAATTCCGGCCGCCGGAACTGGAGAGCGGCGCAAGAAGGGATTTTTCCGGTGTAGTGCAGGTAATATCGCTGAAATCCGAAGTGGACATGAACCGCCGTGAAGGCGTAACCGGATTATATGTTCTTACAGCCATGATTAACCTTTCCTATATTCCTTCAAAGAATTCAATGGATTCGCCTTCTTTCAGCAGAACCACTGCCCGTTTCCAGTCCGGCCTTCTGCCTTTGAACCGGCCGCGAGTTCTAATCTTCCCATGTGTTATATAGGTATGGACATCTTTTACGGTCACTTTGAAAATCTCTTCAATCGCTTTCTTGATCTCTATCTTGTTGCAGTTTCGCTCGACCTCGAACACATACTTGTTCGATTTCTCTTTCAAGTGAGTCGCTTTTTCCGTGATGACCGGTTTCCTGATGATATTCTTTTCCATTACAGCAATACCTCCTTCACACGGTCAACCGCGGTCCGGGTAAAAAGAACCACATCCGAGTTCATGATGTCGTAGGTATTCGCATTCTCGGCGGCAATCATGGAAAGCGTCGGTATATTCCGTGAAGACCGGTAGAGCACATCATCCTTCGCCCCGGTGAGGAACATCACTTTCCCTTCTGACAACCCCAAAGCCTTGAGCATTTTGACCATCTCTCTGGTTTTCGGCTCGCTCAGGGTGAAATCCTCAACCACTTTGATCTTGTCTTCCGCCGCCTTGATACTGTACGCGCTCTTTATTCCAAGACGTTTGACCTTACGGTTGACCTGCTGGTCGTAACTGCGCGGCTTCGGCCCGAATGCTATTCCTCCGCCTACCCAGATGGAAGAGTTTGCGCTTCCGGCGCGGGCGCGGCCGGTACCTTTCTGACGCCACGGCTTGGATTTGGTGACGTTCACCTCGCTTCTCGACTTGGTGGATGCGTTGCCCTGACGCCGGTTTGCAAGGTGCGCCTTGACTACCTGGTAGATCGCGATCGTGGAAGGCTCGATTCCGAATATTTCATCCGGCAGGTCCACTGTCCCGGCTTCGCTGCCATCTTTTGTGTATACCGTAACTGTTTTCATCACTACCTCAAGCCTGTTTGGTTACAAAAACGAAACCGTTTCGTGCGCCGGGAACAGCGCCTTTTACAAATATCACATTCTTTTCGGGATCTACCAGAAGCACCTCCAGCCCGCGAACGGTAAAGTTCGCATTGCCATAATGACCCGGAAGCTTCTTTCCCTTGAACACCCTCGAAGGGTCGGATGAGCCGCCCATGGAACCGGGAATCCGTCCGGCTCGAACACCGTGGCTGTCCTTGCCGCCGCTGAACCGGTGACGTTTGACCACTCCGGCAAATCCCCGTCCCTTGGTGGTTCCTTTAACCATCACGATCTCACCGGTTTTGAACATATCGGCTTTCAGAACCATTCCCGGCTGGTATTCTTCAACACTATCCAACCGGAATTCCTTCAAGACTTTCATCCCGGGAAGTTTGAGCTTGGCAAAATGACCCTTTTCCGGTTTTGAAATTTTCTCCGACTCGGAGAATCCGAGCTTCACTGCATTGTAGCCGTCCCTGCTTGCGCTGTTCTTGACAGCTATTACGGGACAGGGACCCACCTCAATGGCCGTGGCCGGACACAAAACCCCGTTCTCCTTGAAAAACTGGGTCATGCCAATTTTTTTACCAATCAATCCAATCATTCTGTCACCTGTTCTATCAAACTTGGATCTCGATATCCACACCGGCCGGCAGGTCGAGCTTCATAAGAGAATCAACCGTTTGAGGATTAGAATCGTAAATGTCTATCAGTCTCTTGTGAATGCGGGTCTCGAACTGCTCCCGTGACTTCTTGTCGATAAAGGGGCTTCTCAGGACTGTATAGATCGTCCTTTTCGTAGGTAGAGGTACCGGTCCCGAAATACGAGCGCCCGTACGCTTGGCCGTTCTGACAATCTCATCGCTCGAATGATCCAGCGACGCATGGTCATACGCCTTCAGTCTGATTCTTATTTTTTGACTTGCCACGTATTTCTCTCCTGCCTATTCAATGATTTGTGTGACCACACCGGAGCCGATGGTACGGCCGCCTTCGCGGATGGCGAAGCGCAGCCCCTCGTTCATGGCGATGGGTGTGATCAGTTCAGCGGATATCTGAATATTGTCTCCGGGCATCACCATCTCGATACCTTCCGGCAATTGCAAAATCCCGGTCACATCCGTCGTCCGGAAGTAAAACTGCGGACGGTAGCCCGTGAAAAACGGCGTATGACGGCCCCCTTCTTCCTTGGTCAATACATACACCTGGCCCTTGAACTTCGTATGCGGGGTCACGCTCTTCGGC
>JAUYCD010000264.1 GCA_030692375.1 Candidatus Latescibacter sp.
TGCTTTGTTACTCAATCACTCTTGTTAAGTCAATGCAATAAAGTTGGATTCATATTCCCCCCTTAACAAGGGGGGAAGCCAAAGGCAGGGGGGATTTCTTCTTCCCGGCGAATAAAGATCCCCCCGCCGCTTGAGCGGCGACCCCCTTTTTAAGGGGGTAAAAAAAAACTTCAGCACCAGACATTATCTGATTGACTTATCACTCTGTCACTTTGTCGCTTTGTCGCTTACTTTCAATACAACGCCCCGTAAACACCCATGAACAGAGGAATGGTGACAATGCTCACAAGAGAGGTAAGCAGAATCCCTGCGGCCACCAGCCGCTGCTTATCTTCATCGGGCCTTGCGACAAGCGCTATAAGCATGGCCGAAGGCATCACCGATTCCATGATGATAAAGAGGGCAATCCATGCAGGGGGATGGGTGAAATAGACGAGAATGCAGTTGAGAATAGGGAAAATAAGGCATTTGAGCGCCGCCGCCTTGACCGGTTCCCTCCAGTCTCCGGCTCTGGCTTTCGGGAGATTGGTGACAATGATCCCGCCGACCAGGAGGGTGGAAAGAGGCGCGGAGAGAGACCCGAATGTGGCCATGGGACGGATGATCCATTCCGGCAGAGAAGCTCCCCAGCCGGTGAGAGCGAACACCAGCCCCAGGATAGTGGCGGCGTTGGGGGGATTGACGATGCCCTTTATGCGGTCAATAAAGCGGGTATGGGCGCTGACCAGCCATACCCCCAGAGTGAAAAAAGTTGGAACGGATAAGAAATTGTAAAGGAATATCAGATTCAGAAAAGTGGGCAGGCGATCCGGCCCGAAGAGAACGGGGGCCATCGCCAGGGGAAGAAAAATCGCGTTTTGTAATGCCACCAGGGCCATGAACTCCCCACGGTTTTTCACAGACCGGTCCACCGATACATATGCCCAGACAAAGAGCGCGCCGGCTATATTTCCGCCTACTGCAAGAAGTGGGAACGCCCACCAGTATTCGGTTTCGGCGGGATTGAATTTCCTGGCCAGGTTGGAAAATACCAGCGCCGGGAGAGTGAACCGGATGAGCAGCCTGGTGAGAAAATCCATGTAGTTGGTCCCGGGACGGAGTCCGGAAATGATTATATATCCGCCGATGCCGATGACAAGCACTTCCATGATTCCATGGAACGAAACAAACATGAGATTAAAAAACAAGGAGCCTCCAGGAAAGTGACAAAGTGGCAAAGTGACAAAGAAACAAAGTAATAAAAGAAAATCGTCCCTCACCCCATGTCCCCTCTCCCGTAAACGGGAGAGGGGAAAATCCTATGACCTTTCATAACCCATTATTTATCATGCAAATATGGGTCTTCCCCTCTATTGCTTGCAAGAGAGGGGATTATGGGGTGAGTTAAAAAGCGGTATGAATAAATAAACGTTTGTTTAAATTTTACATCAACTTGCTGTCCAAAAATTCTGTTTCTATCTCATCCCAGTCTCTTGTTGAACCGGATTACCGCAGCGGTCATGAGAATCACCGCCAGTCCTGCGAGCGCGGCTGTCGGCCCCAGGAGATCGGCAAAACCGGCCCCTTTGAGGAAAAGCTCGCGGACGATTGTCATAAAATACCGGACGGGATTGATGTAGGTCAATGGGTATATAAATTTCGGCATGTTTTCCAGGGGAAGAAAAAAACCGCTCATAATGATACAGAACACCATGATGTACCAGTCCAGGAAAAGCGCCTGCTGCTGGGTATGGGCGATTGTGGAAACCAGGATTCCCAAACCGAGCGTACAAAATATATAAATGAGCGCCAGCCCGAAAAAGAGGAAAATCGAACCGGCGATCGGTATCTGATAGATAACCTTTGCCACCGCGAGCGCCAATGCCATATCCAGCATGCCGATGATGGCGAACGGGATGGTTTTCCCGAGGATAAGCTCGGTGCGGGTGATGGGGGTGACCATAAGCTGCTCCAGGGTTCCGATCTCACGTTCCCTCACAATGGCCAGTCCGGTGAGCAGCATGGTTATGATGGTCACAAGCAGGACGAGTATCCCCGGAACCATGAACCAGGTCTGTTTCAGCTCCGGATTGTACCAGACCCGGCTCTCCGTGTTGATCATGTGGAGTGCGACAGGCATGACGCCTCCGGGGGTAAGCGATGTGATCCAGGACTGGAGAATGCGGCGGACATATCCGGAGCCGGTAAGCGCGATATTGGTGTTCTGGGCGTCTGCTTTCACCATGATTGCCGGACGTTTCCCCCGGGTGATGTCCTGTTCGAAATTGCGGGGGATGGTTATTGCGAGAATGGCCTTGTTTTCTTCGAGGTATCGGTCGCTGTCACGGAGGTTTCTGGAGTGGTATTTGATGTCGAGATAGCGGGTGTTCTCTAATTTGCCCGACAGGGTGCGGCTCAACCGGGAATTGTCAAGGTCGATCAGGGCGGTCGGCACATGAATGACATCGCCGGATACCGCAAAACCGAGGATGATAAGCTGAAATATCGGCATACCCAGGGTTATACCGATCATGGCGCGGGTACGGCTGAGCTGGATGAATTCCTTTTTGATGATATATTTCAGCGCTTTCATTGGACTCTCGTTTTGAAACGGAGGGAGGCGATGATAACGAAGGCTGTCCCCAGGACTGCCAGGAACAGCACCTGGCCCTGGAGCTGGCTGAATGTGCTCGATTTGAGCAGAATTCCACGGATGATTTCAAGGTAATATTTCGCCGGTACGAGATAGGTGATAATCCGGATGGGGGCAGGCATGCTGAAAATGGGAAACATGAATCCGGAAAGCAGGATGGATGGCATGATGGTGGCAACGAGAGCCGCCATCATAGCCACCTGCTGGCTTTTGGCTATGCTTGAAATGAACAGCCCGATTCCGAGCGCGCAGTATACGTAAATAACGCTCAATCCCAGGAGGAGAACGAGGTCTCCCCGCAGTGGAATATTAAACACCAGCTTTGCGAAAGTGAGGATGAACACAGCATTGATCAGCGATACTCCGACATAAGGGATGACTTTGCCGACCACAATCTCGATGGGGCGAACCGGCGAGACCATCAGTACATCCATGGTGCCTGTTTCTTTCTCACGGGCGATGGTGATGGACGTGAGAAGGGCGCAGGCCATCATCAGGATGACCGCCACCAGTCCGGGAGTGATGAAATTGGAGCCTTTGAGATCGGGATTGTACAGGAATATATCCCGGATATCCACCGGAATCAGACGGGCGGCTGCCGGACTGCTCACCGAATAGGTGATGGCTATGGCGCTTGAATAATTTACCACCGCCTGGCCATAGGTCGGGTCGGAGCCGTCCACCAAAAGCTGAATGTCCGCTTCCGGCCTTGCAGCGAAATCTTTGCCGAAACCATCGGGTATCACCAGCGCTGCTTTGATCTTGCGGTTTCTGAAGAGGTTTTCCACCTGATCGGCGGTATCGATCCGGTATTTGACCGAAAAGTATTTTGATCCGGTAAACGCCCTGATAAAGTCACGCGATTCAGGGGTATTGTCGCGGTCAATCACTGCGATGGGAATGTGTTCGATATCCATGTTGAGCGCGAACCCGAACAGCACCACCATTGTCGCCGGCATGGCAAAAAGAACGATCAAAGTCCGCGGATCCCGGAGGATATGATTGATTTCCTTATGGATAATGGCAAACAGCCGCCGTATCATGACCGGCCTCCCGCCAGATGGACAAAAACATCCTCGATGGTCGGCAGATTATACTCCCGCTTCAGTTCGGCCGGGCTGCCCAAAGCCAGAATCTTACCCGAATGCATAATGGATATCCGTCCGCAGTATTCGGCTTCGTCCATGTAATGGGTAGTCACAAAAATGGTAACCTGCTGCTCGGAGAGTTCATAAATGATGTCCCAGAAAGCTCTGCGGCTCACGGGGTCAACTCCCCCGGTCGGCTCGTCGAGGAAGATGATTTTGGGATTGTGCTGTATAGCGCAGGCCAGCGATGTCCGCTGTTTCCACCCCACCGGCAGCGAGGCGGTGAGCCGGTTACGAATATCTCCCAGACTGAGCCGGTCATAGAGACGCTCCCTAGCCTCACGGGCCGCTTTTGTGTTCATACCGTACACGCCGCCGTAAAACGAGAGATTTTCCTCCACTGTCATGTCTTCGTACAGGCTGAACTTTTGCGACATGTAGCCGATGTTCCGTCGCACATTCTCCTGTTCTGCGGCGATATCATATCCCGCAACTGTGGCAGAACCGGAAGTGGGAAGGAGTATTCCGTTCAGCATACGGATGGCGGTGGTTTTGCCGGCGCCGTTCGCTCCGAGGAATCCGAAAACCTCGCCCCGGTCAACAGTAAACGAAATGCGGTCGACCGCTGTAAAATCCCCGAACTTGCGGGACAGCTCCCGAACGACGATGGCATGTTCATTCGGCATGGGTCATGTCCTCCACGAAAATATCCTCCATCGAGGGCGCGACGCGCTCCACCGATATATTCTCTATCCCGTTCTCTGCGAGAAAACTGCGGATGACCGGCGCGGCGGCCTCCGCATCCTCGACGGTGAGATGAAGGCGGTCTCCGAAGGTTTTCCTGGAGAGCACGAGGCCGGGAAACGGCAGGCGCCGGGCGCGTTTCACAATCTCAGGGGCGCGGACCGCGAGAATCTGGCGCCGGAACTGTCCCGGAAAATCTGCGGGCGCCCCTTCACGGATAAGTCTTCCCAGGTTGATGAATCCCACCCGGTCGCACCGCTCCGCCTCGTCCATGTAAGGAGTAGACACCACGATGGTGGTGCCTGCTTTCTTGATATCCGCCAGTATGTGCCAGAACTCGCGCCGCGATACCGGGTCCACTCCCGTGGTCGGTTCGTCGAGGAACAGCACCTCCGGGGTATGAATCAGGGTGCAGGAGAGAGCGAGCTTCTGCTTCATGCCGCCCGAAAGATCCCCCGCCCGCCGTTTCACAAACGGTCCCAACCGTGAAAATCCGAGGAGCCGTTCCATTCGGGCCTCGCGCTCTTTTTTACGCACCCCGAAAAGTTCGGCAAAAAATACCAGGTTTTCCGCCACGCTCAGGTCGGGATACAGGCTGAATCGCTGGGGCATGTATCCGATTACTCCCTTCACCTCTTTCGCCTGCTTCAGAGTATCGAAACCGCCTATCTCCACCCTCCCTCCGCTCTGGAAAAGAAGGCAGGCCGCTATCCGCATGAATGTGGATTTCCCGGCGCCGTCCGGCCCGATGAGGCCGTACATGGTTCCCTTTTCCACTGTGAAGGTCAGATTCCTCAGCGCCTCGATCTCTCCGTAGGTTTTGCGGAGAGCCTGCACGTTCACTGCATCCATATCACAACCCCGCGATATAGGCTTCCGCCGGCATCCCTATCTTGAAAATTCCTTCCGGGTTCGGCAGGGTGATTTTAACCGCATACACCAGATCCACCCGCGATTCCCTGGTCTGGACATTTTTCGGCGTGAATTCTGCTTTCGGAGAAATCCAGGTCACTGCGCCGTCGAACAGAGTATTCGGATGGGAATCGACCCGCACCTGTGCCTTTCCCCCCACCTTGATCCTGCCTGTCATGTCCTCCCCTACATAGATCAAGAGCCAGACGCTGGACAAATCCGCTATGGAGCAGATGGGAGTTCCGAAATTTACCACCTCCCCCTTTTCCACGGACTTGGTGATCACCACGCCGTCCAGGGGACTCGGCACATTTTCTTTCCCGATCTGATTGTCCAGGACTTTGAGGGTATCCAGGATTTTTTCACGGGTGGCGCCGAGCATGCTCAACCGGGTTTTTATTCCGGCCAATTGTTTCCGGGCGGCTTCAAGCCGGGATTGACCAAGGGAATACTCGGTTTCCACCTTGTCCAGACGATCCTTCGTGGCTGCGTTTTCCTTGTATAGTCCGGCAACGCGGCCGCGGGTCACGGTGAGATTATCCAGGCTTATGGAGGCCTGTTTTACTGTCTCTACTGCGGCGGCGATATCCTGTTCGAGTGTTTTACGGTTCCACTCGAGCTCGTTCAGGCTGGCGGCAGCGGCCTGACGCTGGAGTTTAAGATCTTGCACATCGATCACCGCGAGTAGCTGATCTTTTTTGACCACATCACCCCGATGGAGATTTACGGCCAGAAGCTCCCCTCTGGCCTGGGCGCTCACAATTACTTCGGTTGCCTCGATAGTGCCCGAGCCGGTGAACGACCTTTCCGTTTTTTTAGCGCATGACGGAAAGATAACGATGCACAAGCCCGCCAGGTACAACACTGCTCTAGTCATGTTTCCCTCCCCTGTATCGTATTCCCAGGACATATTCGATCTGCGCCGCGCTTATCTTTACTGCTATGTCCGAGGCGGCGCTGTCATAGAGCGATCTGGTGTACAGTGCGTGCGCACCGACAAAGTCATTTTCGGTGGCCATACCCTGCTTGAAAGATTTGGCGACCAGGGCAAGGTGACGTTTGGCGTAGTCGGCGGATTCCTTTGCAAGACTGGCCCGCTCCCTGGCTTCCTTATAAGCGGAAAGCGCATCCGAAACCTGCTGGGCGACCGTCAGCTTGAGATCCTCACGGTTTTTCAGAGTTTTCTGGCGGGTAATTTCTGCTTTCTCCACCTCACGGTTCACCCTTCCCCAGTCCCAGAATGTCCAGTTCATGGCCACCCCGCCGGATACATAGGTCATCCACTGGTTGGAGGGGAGATTAAGCCCCGGCTTCCCGTAACTGAAGGATCCGGATAAGCCCACATTGGGATAGAGATCAGCGCGCACGCTCCTGGCGGTCTTTTCCGCTGCGGCCAGAGACGCCTCGTATGCCTTGAATTCCGGCCTCAGAGGGATACTCCGTTTGAATGCCTCCTCCGCGCTTGCCGTGCCGGACCCGGCTTCTTCCTTCTCATCCCGGCGGATGGCGACCTCCTCGCCAGGTTTCAGACCGACCACCTTGCGGAATGCGGCCCTGGCGCGCTCAAGATTCCCCTGCTGGGTGACCATGCCCATCTCCGCCTGGGAGATAAGCAGCTTTGCAGAAAGCACATCCTCTTCCAGAGCCATTCCCTGCCCGTGAAGGGCGGCGATGTCCTGGAGATGATTTTTCGCTGCCAGGATGGACTGCTCCGCGGCTTTGATATTCTCCTGGGCGGCTGCGATGCTGAAAAACGCTGTTTTGGCCTGGAATTCTGCCGCCAGTTCTACAGCCTCTGCCTGGTGCAGGCTCATTTCGGAGCGGTATGTTCCGGCCTCACGGAGCGCGTTCAGACGGCCCCCGTCGTACACGAGCTGGTTGAGCCGGACTTTGAAATCGTAACTGTCGTTGCCGCCGAATTGAATGGTTTTACCAGGCAGGTTTATTTCCATGACCTTGTTCACGTAACCGGCGCTTCCGGCGAGCGAGAGTGTGGGATACCAGTTCATCTTTGCAGAGAGCGCATCGATCAGTGCCCCTTCGGCGTCGAGACGGTTCACCGCAGCGCTGTTGGATGCGCTCACCGCAGAGCTCACTGTCCGGTCAAGCGTCCATACCTCGCCTCCTGCGGGCGCTCCTGACAAGATGAATAGTGCGGGAATAAAAAGCAGATATATTCTTTTCATAGTATAACTCCGGCAGTTTAAAATATTTTTTAATGCAGCCCCCTAAATCCCCCGAAGGGGGACTTTTCGCGATAGAGATGAAAAAGTAAAAGTGCAACTTTTTTATAATCATTATTCATTGTTTTGCAGTCTTTTAAATCCCCCTTCGGGGGATTTAGGGGGCTGTAGTTCCGGTCGTTTGCGTAATCCGTTCATGAGCAGGTCTATGATATGGTTCACCCGGTTTCGCCCGAATTCATTGAGATCAACATCGCTGTTGATCATTTTGACAATCGGCTTGCCGAGGAAAAAGAAAATATCCATGCTGATTATATTCACTGCCGTATGGATGGGATCGACATCGCGTATTTCTCCGCGAGCCTTGGCAATAAGGAACGATTCAAACAGCTTGTCACGGATAGTGAGGAATCCCCCCATGCCCTCCGAAAGCAGGGGATTCGGAGAGCTGTCATGGGAAAGCAATTCACGGATAACGAGTTTAACCATGGCCGGACGTTTCAGGAGATAACCGATGTGAGCACGCACAAAGGCCTCGATCATGGACAGGCCGGGTTCAGTCCCCGCAAGCTTTTCCAGAACAGTCCCGGTAAGGTCGGAAAACCACGCCCGAAGCGCCGCCTGGTACAGTTTTTCCTTGGAGCCGAAATAATAAAAGATCATGGCCTTGTTGATGGTGGCCTTACGCGCGATTTCGGCGGTGCTCACCGCTGTTTTGCCGCGCTCTCCGAAAAGTTCAGCCGCGGCATCAAGGATGCGTTGCCGGGCGTCTCTTTCGGTGTCCATGACTGCCACTCCTTTTGTTTAACCATACGGTTTAACTAATCGGTTGGTTAATATAATACTCTCTCTTTCCACACTTGTCAAGTGGTATTTTTTGTTCCGCGATTAAAGAGGGTAAATTTAAAAGTATAGGCGTAAAAACTGTCGCCGGGAAATGAAGATAACTGGTAGGCACGCTCTACATTGTTTTCTTTTCTTGGAGAAAAGTATTGCGTTTTATAAAAGAGCATGTTTTATTGTATCAGTATATCAAAGAAATATTCTTGAGCGTCAAAATCTGAAAAAAAACGGCCACGACGTTCACAGTCCGGTCGATGGGCATTGATTCAGTTGATACAGTCTGCATAAACCGGAGACTTGAGGATTAAAATAGTTGTGTATTATTGCATTTATCAGTAAAAACCGACAGTTGAGTCTTCAAGCATCCTATGATTGCCATACCACTGATTTCACTGTTTAATCACCGGAGCAATAATAACCAAAACAACAACGTTCCCTTTATGATAGAGAATAGTTGTGATCGCTCAACGCTTTTGCTCACGGAACAATTTTTCGTTTGATAGTTCGAAAAAGCGGTGCGTTGTTTTTATGAACGTTAACTGCAATTGCCCTTATCAATTATTTATTCGAAAGGAGTCAAACATATGCATAAAATACAATGTATTCTAATCCTGTTCTTGCTTCCACTGATGCATGGAGGCGTTGCTCACGCCCAATGGATTCAAACAAACGGAATCTTCAGCGGTAGGATAAATTGTTTTGCCTTGAGCGGTACAAATCTATTTGCAGGAACATATGGTGGTGCTTTTCTCTCTACCAACGAGGGCACGAGCTGGACTGCGACCGGCTTGACGAACACTGTAGTACTTGCCCTTGCGGTGAGCGCTACGAATCTCTTTGCGGGAACTAATGGTGGTGTCTTTCTCTCAACCAACAATGGCACGACTTGGACTGCCGTCAACACGGGGCTGACGAATACTGATGTTTTCTCTCTTGCTGTCAGCGAGACGAACCTCTTTGCGGGAACGTATGGTGGAGGCGTCTTTCTCTCCGCCAACAACGGCACGACTTGGACTGCCGTCAACACCGGGCTGGCAAATAAATATATTTCATCTTTCGCTGTCAGCGGCACGAATCTCTTTGCGGGAACACAGGGTGGTGTTTTTCTCTCCACCAACAACGGCACGAGCTGGACTGCCATCAACACAGGGTTGACAAATTCTCAAGTTTACTCTCTTGCTGTCAGCGGTACGAATCTCTTTGCGGGAGTTGGTGGTGGCGTTTTTTTCTCCACCATCAACGACAAGAGTTGGACTGCTGTCAATACGGGGCTGACTAATATTAATGTTCGGTCTCTTATTGTCAGCGCTACGAATCTCTTTGTAGGAACTAATGGTGGTGGTGTCTTTCTCTCAACCAACAACGGCACGAGCTGGACTGCCATCAACACAGGGCTTACAAACACTAATGTCTACTCTCTTGCTGTCAGCGGGATGAACCTCTTTGCAGGAACTGATGGTGGTGGTGTATGGCGACTGCCATTATCAGATTTAATCACCGGAGTGGAGGATGTGAAAGGCGGAATGCCCAATATATTCTCTATGGAACAGAATTACCCCAATCCTTTCAATCCGAAAACAGTAATTAAATACTCACTAAAAAATGCAGGGATGGTAAATCTAAAAGTTTATAATATTCTTGGGCAGGACGTTGCAACACTTGTAAACAAAACCCAAACGCCGGGACAATATGAAGTAGAATTCAATGCTCAAAATCTGACAAGCGGAATCTATTTCTACAGTTTGACCGCCGGCTCATTTACTGAAACAAGGAAACTTATTTTGCTCAGATGATGAGAAAATGAAGTTCACCTGAACGTACTCAGTTTCCCCTCGTTTTTGATCATACGGTCAAGGCTCAGGATATTCAACATCATGTATCTGGCCGGATGGAAGTTATCCTTCCGGATTGTCGGGATGCCCTCGCGCTGGACATCGTTTTCTAAATTTTCGCCATTTCCCGTTGCCCGATAGAATTCCTGAAGTCCCGCCTCAATAAAAATCCAGCCATAAATATTCTTGGAAACGCCTTCTTTCATATCCTCGCTTTCTTTAAAAGATGATTCGGCAAAAAGTCACAGTGAATGTTATTTTCAGAACGATAAGACAATATTATGTGATTTATTGTTTATTCTATGCTATTGAAAGAACTCACCCCCTGACCCCCTCTCTTGAAAATAGAGGGGAAGAACCATCTGCTTCTTAAACTATGATCATCATACCAACGCTGTAGTCGTACCCCTCTCTTATTAAGAGAGGGGATCAAGGGGTGAGTTACTTCCAATAAAAAATATTATATAGTGTTCTTTTGTCCTGATGAATATTTTCGGAATTCTTTTTTTGCCGGATCGTTAATCCTGACCATCCGCAGTTCGGACAGTCTCTCATTTTTTTCATTTTTCCCTTTGAAAATTCTCCAAACCGCTTCATTATTATTGTTACCATACCGAAATAAAGCAAAGAGAACCATGAACCGACTTTTCTGTACTTCCTGCAATGCTTCGTTTTCATTGGATGAGCCGATCTGGCGGTGTCCCTGCGGGGGGCTTTTGGATCTGGAGTTCGCCGCGGAGTTTCCACGTGAGAAAATTGCCGGGAGGGCGCACTGTCTTTGGCGTTACAGGGAGGCGATCCCCCTCCGCAACGACCGTAACATTGTCTCCCTGGGCGAAGGGTTCACCCCGCTGACCGAGGCGGCGGTTTACGGGCGCAGAGTGCTGTTCAAGCAGGATCACCTGTGTCCCAGCGGCTCGTTCAAAGATCGCGGTGCGACGGCGCTTGCAAGCAAGGCGAAGGAGCTGGGTATCGCCCGCATGGTGGAGGATTCCTCGGGAAACGCCGGCTGCGCGCTGGCGGCATACGCGGCGAGGGCGGGAATCGATTGCGAGATTTATGTTCCTGCAGGCGCTTCCGGGGCGAAACTGGCGCAGATACGGGCGTACGGGGCTGTTCTCCACACCGTTCCCGGACCGCGGGAGAATGCAGGCGTGGCGGCGCTCAAGGCTGCCCAGACCGCATACTATGCGAGCCATTCCTGTAACCCCTTCTTTTTCCAGGGGACGAAGACAGTCGCCTATGAAATCTGCGAACAGCTAGGCTGGAGAGCGCCCGATACCCTGGTGACGCCTGTGGGGAACGGCACTCTTCTCCTCGGAGCGTACATCGGGTTTGCCGATCTTATGAACGCCGGAATCATAGGACGGCTCCCAAGGCTCGTTGCGGTGCAGGCAGCGCAGTGCGCTCCCCTGTACCGGGCCTTCCGGGAGGTCAGGGAAGAAATCCCCTTTACCGCAAAAGTGCCCACAGCCGCCGAAGGAATTGCAGTGGCCAACCCGGTGCGCGCCAGGCAGATTGTGGAGGCGGTGAAAACTACCGGAGGAGAAATTCTCGCCGCCGGGGAGGAGGAGATTGCCGCCGCATGGCGGGATGCCGGCCGGTTGGGGTTCTACATCGAGCCGACCGCCGCCGCAGTGATAGCGGGGCTGAAACAGTATATACCCACCACCGGGCGTGATGAAGTAATCGTGGCGGTTCTGACCGGTCATGGGCTGAAAAGCTGGTACTGAAATCTGTCTTCTGTATTCTTATTTTCAAAAGGAGCTTCTCATGACTGAATATCGTCGTCTGAATATCGACCCGGTGGAACGGGTGCAGCGGTTCAAACGGTTCTACGGCGGCCTGGTGTTCGACAAACTCTATTCTCTCGGCATCCGCGAATCAATGTTATCTCAATCCATATATCCTCTCAAGAATGACATGGTCATTGCGGGGTTCGCCCTCACGGTGAAAATGCATTCACATGCCGACCCGGAAGAAGTCATCCTTGAGCGCGGCGACCGTCCCTGGGGCGGAGGCCCCAAACAGCGGCTGGTCATGGAAGCGATCACCCCCGGAGCGGTCATCTGCATCGATACCGGCCCCAGTTCCTTCTGCGCCCAGTGGGGGGAGATGAGCTGCAATCTGGCGAAACGGCTTGGCGCAACCGGTGTTGTTGTCGCCGGCAATGTCCGTGATACGCGGATAATCCTGCAGATGGAGGATTTCCCGGTGTTCACCATGGGCACAACGTGCAACGCCCGCACCGGGTGGATTGTGAACGAGATCAATACTCCCATTTTCATGCCGGGGCATCTCAAACACTCGCTGAAGGTTTTCCCGGGGGATTTCATTTTCGGCGATCTGGACGGCGTCCAGGTGATACCGGCCGAGGTGGTGGACGAGGTGATGCTCCGCTGCGAGGAGCTTCTCGACGCCGAAACAGAGGAGCGCAAACAGATTCGCGACGGGATGCCGCTTGGCGATGTGTATAAGAATTACGGGAACCTGTGAGGAAGAGATTGTCTGAACCACTGATTCGCGTGATGTTTCTGATAAAAGATGATGAAAAGAAAGGTTGTTCAGACTTCAGACTTGATGCACCGGCAAAAAGTCACAGTGAATGTTATTTTCAGAGCAACAAGACAACATTATGTGAATCTATGTGTATTTTATGCTCTTAAAAAACTCACCCCCCTGACCTCCTCTCTTGAAAATAGAGGGGGAGAACAATCTGCTTCTTAAACTATGTATTATCAACATAATAACCAACGCTTTAGGTGTACCCCTCTCTTAATAAGAGAGGGGATCAAGGGGTGAGTTACTTCCAATAAAAAGATCATATAGTGTTCTTATGTCTTGATGAATATTATCGGAATTCTTTTTTGCCGGTGCTTCAGACTTCATATTTCATATTTCATATTTATTCTTTTCAAATTTTTCTTATATTATTTCCGGTTAACAGATTTTCGTACCTCAGTTCACAAAGGAATTGAAGAAACAATGAATGAAGATATCGGACACCTGCTCGATTCCTGGTGGTACGATCCGGAGGAAGACATCATGGTTCGTGTCATCCGCGGAGACGACCACCGCCCCAAGATCCAGATGCGCATCGATCTGGGAGTCATGCAGATGGAGCTTGACGGCAATCCTACAGGGGATAATCCGGAGGGGCTGGAATCCTGGCTGGAATATTATGAAATCCAGCAGAGTCAGTACGAAAAAAGCCGGGTGGACGATTACTTTTCTCTTTCCGGCGAAGACTGCAAAAAACTCCGCCGAGAGGCTGTGCACTACTACTACCGCTATCTTTGCCTAATGAAACTGGAAGATTATTCAAGGGTGGTGCGCGATACAGAACGGAACCTGCGAGCTTTTGCCTTTGTGAAAAAGTATGCTTCGAGCGAGATGGACCGCTGGGCGCTCGATCAGTACCGTCCCTATGTCATCATGATGAATACCCGGGCTCGTGCATCGCTCGCCCTGCGCCAGGATGTAGAGTCCGGCATCGTTAAAGCCGTCGAGTTTTTCGACCAGGGCATTGTGAAAATTGTCGGGTTCTACAAGGAATACAGCATCAATTCGGAATTGGAAAACTCCATGGAGCTTTCCATTCTGAAAGCATTGAAAAACGAATTCCTCCGCATCAGCCCCCCATCGCCGTCCTACGAAGAAGAACTGGAGAAAGCCGTCCGGGAAGAACGGTTCGAGGATGCCGCCATTCTCCGTGACAAAATCCGCCAGCAAGAGGAAAAAAAAGAGAGCGGAAAAAAAGCGAAGTAAAATTCCTTCGGTGAAGCCCCCTTTCTGTCCTTCGGACATCCTTCCCCCCAAGGGGGGCAGGAAAAGACTGCTGAGCAATGACTTCCCTTGCCCCCGGAACGGGGGAAAGGGAAAGAGGGTTAGGGGGCTTAAGTTATAAACTTACCATTTTTTCATTTTAAACGACTTTTGCAATTGGCTCAGTTAATAAAATATATTATTATACTGACGACAGTACTCTTACTTTTCTCGCAAACATAGGAGGAGGCGGCATGAAAGGTCTGAAAATCGGGGCGGTGCTCAGTTTCACGATTTCTTTGGCGATTCTCCTGATCGGGGGATTCTTCGCCAAGGACAAGGTTGCGCCGTATCCCGAAAAAGTCATGAGCGGGGAACGTGTCGTAACGACAGTGGGCGCCATTAAAAACGGGCAGAATATTTACCAGAGATACGGCCTGATGGATCATGGCAGCGTATGGGGACACGGCACACTGCGGGGCCCCGATTTTTCCGCAACGACGCTTCATAAGATCGGCGTGCACATGCGTGACTTTTACGCGGAAGAAAAACGGGCATCCTATGCTGCGCTCACTCCGGAAGAGCAGTCCTCGATCGATGCCAAAGTGATCGCGGAGATCAAGAAGAACCGGTACGATCCTTCCACAAAGACGCTGACGGTTACTCCCGCGCAGGCATATGCATTCGATAAGGTTAAAGAGTACTGGAAAACCGTGTTTTCCGTCGGCGACCAGAGAGATGGATTTCTCCCCGGGACTGTCAAACTCGACCAGGAGAGAGATCAGATAGCCGACTTCTTTTTTTGGACCGCCTGGGTTGCAGGCACAAACAGGCCGGGAGAGAATTCCACCTATACCAATAACTGGCCCAATGACAGGAGTGTCGGGAATGCTCTTTCCTCGGATGCTTTTCTGTGGAGCGTGTTGTCGATCATCGCCCTGCTCGTCGTTTTGGGATTGATTATTTATGTCGTGCACAGGTTCCGCTTCTTCTATGGTGAACCGAAGGGGGTGAATGTCGGGAAAATATTGATCGGCATGCCGCTCACCAACAGCCAGTTCAAATCCGCAAAATATTTCCTGGTTGTGCTGCTGCTCTTTCTGCTCCAGATCAATATGGGAGGGCTGTTGGCCCATTACACCGTCCACCCGGGTATGTTCTTTTTCCCGTTCATCGCCAAACTGATACCCTATAGTTGGGCCAAAACCTGGCATCTCCAACTGGCGGTATTCTGGATCGCCACATCCTGGGTTGGCGCGGCGATTTACCTCGCGCCCCTCATAGGCGGCAGGGAGCCGAAAAAGCAGGGGCTGCTGGTCGATATCCTGTTCATCGCCATCCTCTTAGTGGCGCTTGGCAGCCTTTTTGGCGAAGTGCTCGGTATCAAGGGTTACCTGGGCAATGCCTGGTTCTGGTTAGGGCATCAGGGATGGGAATTTCTGGAACTGGGACGGCTCTGGCAGATACTGTTGTGGGTCGGCCTGATCGCCTGGCTGTTCATCGTGTACAGGGCGCTGAAAGACAAGCTGTTCGGACCGAACAGGGATACGAGCGGCCTTGTCTTGTTCTACACCTTGAGCGCAATCATGGTGGTACTGTTTTACGGGTTCGGTCTCGTGTACGGCAGGGGTACCCATCTGACCATCGCCGATTACTGGAGATGGTTCGTCGTCCACCTCTGGGTGGAAAGCATGTTCGAGTTTTTCGGTGTTGCGGTGATCGCCCTGTTCCTTGTGGTCATGGGTCTGGTTGACAAAGCATCGGCCATGAAAGTGGCCTACCTCACGGCGATACTGGTATTCGCGAGCGGCATTATCGGTACCGCACATCATTATTTCTGGTACGGCGGGCCAACCTACTGGCTGGCATTGGGGGGGGTTTTCTCATCGCTGGAGCCGGTTCCCCTCATCTTGCTTGTCACCCGGACATGGATGGAGTACAAATCAACCAGGGACGCCGGCGAGGACTTTCCCTACAAGTGGCCGCTGTATTTTCTGGTGGCGTCAAGCTTCTGGAATTTCCTCGGAGCGGGTGTTTTCGGATTCTCGATGAACCTCCCGATCGTCAACTACTATTCACATGCAACCTACCTGACCTCGAATCATGCCCATACTGCACTGTTCGGCGTCTACGGGATGCTGTCCATTTCCATGGTTCTTTTCACCTGGCGATCGCTCGTGAAGAACGAATTCTGGAGCGATGCAACGCTGAAGCTGTCGTTCTGGGGAATGAACGGCGGATTGTTTCTCATGTTCATGCTCACGCTCCTGCCGATAGGTATTGCACAAACGATATCATCATACACCGATGGTTTCTGGTTGGCCAGGAGCAGCGAGTTCTATGCCCGACCGATGGTTCAGGTGCTCGGGCAACTGCGGGCACTGCCTGATGCAATCATTATATTTTTGGGGGCGCTGCCTCTCTTTGTGTTCCTGATCAAGACCTATCCGCACCTCAAACCTGTCAGCTTCAAGGAAAATGAGGATATGTTCAAAGGGAAGGACAGTATCCTCTAGACCACCCCCGCTCTTCACGTTTCAAAGAAACACGATCTACCATGCAATAAGCCCTTTCACCACCATGAAAGGGCTTTTTGTATATGAGCGCACCGCCGACAAGTCAAGCGAATATTTCCTCTGTTCGTAGTATAAGGTATTTTCGCCTGTCAAACAGAGAAACAGAGGGGCATGTATCTCCTGACTCTGGTTTGTAGTATATTATGGCTTCAGTTTCCTGATTTTTCTTTCTTTGCGACCTTTGCGAGAGAATATTTTTTTAGGAGTCAACATGATCGAATGCGACATGCACATTCACTCGATACGGAGCACCTGCGGATTTCACACCCTCCTGGAGATCGTTTCCATCATGCGCGGAAAGGGTCAGAAGGGGTTTGCGCTCACCGACCACGGGCCTGCGCTGGGGACGCCCCAGAGCCACTTTTCGGTCATGCTCCGGAGGATGCCGCTGGTTATCGAAGGCGTCCGGGTTTTCAAGGGGATAGAGTCATCGGTGATGAACGCCGAGGGCGAACTGGATATCCCTCTCTTTGAGGGAACGAGGTATGAGGTCATCCTGGCGGGGCTGCACCCGCACGGCACGTTTACTGTCAGCCGGGGAATCGAGGAAAACACCCGTGCGCTGGTGAACGCCATGCAGAAGAACCCGGAGATCAAATGCATCACCCATCCGACTTTCACCAATCTCCCGGTGGACCTGGATATTCTGACCGATACGGCGGCGGCGAACAATGTTGCCCTGGAGATCAACAACTCACACCTGCGCACCAGCAAGGCAAACCGTGAGACCATCCCGCGCCTCCTGGAATTGGTCATCGAGAAGAACGCGCCGCTTATGATCAACTCGGACGGGCACATGTTCACAGAGATGGGGGAGTATGCGGAGGCTCTGGCATTCCTCGAGCCGTACGGCATCGACCGGTTCCGTGTGGTGAATCGCACCCTGGAGAGCACGCTGGAATTTCTGGGGCTGGAAAAGTAAAAAAGCAGCCCAAAGCCCAAAGTCCAAAGCCCAAAGGAAAAGAAGAGGCACAGAGGGGCAAAGGCACAGAGGCACAAAGGGGAAAAAAAGATTGTCTGAACCTTGATTCAATTTACTTGAAGACCCTGAAACAAGTTCAGGGTGACAGTTGTCATGCCGAACTCGTTTCGGCATCTAATCAAGGTCATCCTTTAATCCCAAAAAATAATGGTTCAGACAATTTTGAAATCTTCTGAATCTGCACATCCACCACCTTCCCCAGATCGGCGGGATTGAGGAGCATCTGGCAGCCGCGCGCCCCGGCGCTCAGAGATATGAACGGCCAGTCCAGAGCGCTTTTGTCCAGAAAAACCGGGAAACGCTTTTTCGTTCCGACCGGCGAAACCCCTCCGCGAACATAGCCGGCCACAAGCGTTTTGAACACCTGCCCCGAAGGCAGCCCGATATCGCTTGCGACATGGGTGGCGCTCAGATCGTTCTCATCAACAGCATATTCCCTGATTTCATAGGGGATGCCGAGCTTTTCAATGATTCTTAGGGCGTTTGTTTTCATGAGTTAAAATAACGACAGAAATCAGAGACGGCTGAAAGCCGTCCGGTGCATTCGTTTGTTGACCTTATCAATTTATTTTACAGCGAGATCTTCAATATGCTTCAAGATTCTAAAGAACTCGTGTGTATCAAGGAAGAAGTTTGGATAGGCACGCCTCAATGATTCTATTGACTCGGTTGCAACTAGGACGGCTTGGTTTTGACTTCCTTTAACAATTTGTTCTTCTGCTTTAAGGTAATCAGCAGTCGCTATATCAAAGCGATCTCTGCTATATGCCTGAAGCCTAATTGTTTTTGCTCCTGGGTCAAGGATTAGGAGATAATAAGTGCCTCGGCGTTCATCAGAGTGGATCAAGTTTATGGCAGCACCAAATCCCGTCAGTTTACTTCTAACATTCAATTCTTGTGATTTTTTTGCAACATGTCGATATGTCTCAATATTTGACAACCCTTCATATCCAGGAACTGGATTTTGATTCTCAAGATGGGCAAAAGCAGAGCCGGTGAGAGAAAAGAATGTTAACCATTCATCAGGACCTTCGCTAGATTTGAGAGCATAGTTCAAAAAGATGCCCATTGTTTCGACAGCTGTTGCCCAAGCATGCTGCTGTCGTGTCCTTATTTGCAACTCAATGAGTAGACCATTGTAATCAGTTACGGTCTTGTTGTTATAACGATATACAAGATGAATGCTTCTATAACCCGAAATCTTGGGTGAATCAATGTAGTTACGTTCGCTGATTAATTTGTGTTGGAAAGGAGTACTCTTATAATTTTCATATAGTTTCTGTACTTGGATTAGATTATCAACTACTGCTCTCAATCCACCAATGTCTTGCATCCTGGCAAGTTGCATATCAGTAAATCGACGAAGCTTCTCAACAATTGAAGGAATGCGTTTAAGCCTCTGAGCCACAAGAGATTTATTATCGATTGTTTTTAGCTTATGGCGCAGTGTTGCTTGGAATGTATTGATCGGATAATTATGGATTGCGCGCCAATTACCAAGTACATCTGCAGCCCATAACAGACTTTCATCCGAACTGGTTGTGTCCCTGAAAATATCTCCAGCCTTATTAACTTCGCCACGGGTATATTTTAATTTAACATTCTTCATAAAATTTCCTCTGGCCAACGGGCCGCATCACTTGCGGGCGTCGTGCAACGACGACCGTCAAGTGCATGCAAATGTTAGGCAGTCCAATTGGTATTGACTTCAAGGAGCCCCTCCTTCTGGTACAAACCGTGAAGCTCGGGCAATTTTGCCGCTAGGGGGTGGATCAATACTGTGCCCACAGTACTCGCGAAGATCTCTCCTTGTTCAATGTGTGGCCCCCTCGCTGTGAGGCGAAATGTGCGACATAGTGCACGTCCCGTCAATGTGTAGGCATTAGCACAGACATCTTCTACGAACACACCCTCGCGCGCGAGTTCAAGGAGTACATCAAAAATCGAGGTGAAAAGAAGCCTCGTGATACGCGGAAAACGGAATCGTGGTCTCAGACAAACCTGTACGAAGTAAATGCGATAGCGCCCTGGAAACTCAAGGTACTGGGCTCGGTCGGCAGTAATGCGGCTGTCGAGAAGCCTGCCTGCGAGTGCAAGATTGTAGTCCTCGGGAAAGAGAGGAATGAAGTGCCAGTAACCTATCACATTCTTCGGATGAGCGAAGAGCATCCGCCAAGTCTGCGGATGCTCCATGAAGATAGGAGCCCATTGTTCTGGTGTTCCCTCATTAGAGCCTGTCAGGTCGGTCAGGGTCTCGTAATCGAGCGTGATGAATTCCTCCAGTAGCTTCACGCCATCCCAGCCCCACTCCAGAACTGTCTCGATTCCGCCGACAGATACGAGGCGCTCAGAGATAGCATCAGCCTGGGAAGAGTCGGGCCATGGGGGCAGAGATACGCTGGCCCACGATTCTACGCCTAAATGCCGTAGGGCCTTGCGCAGATGATCATCGCGAGTGACGGGATCGGTTAAGTCCACGCAATTGATCGTCCTAAGGGCGGGACGTAGTTCGTCGGCACGAAGATCGTCAATAATGAGCGGCACAAGGCGCCCGCTCCTAGCGTCCGGATCATCATGTACGGCGTATTGAGTTTCCATGGCAACCCACCGGCTTTCCAGGGATGCTCGCGATACCACCAAGAGAATGTGTCGACTGCCAGTTACTGCCCTCTCGATGGCAGCAACGATGTTTTCTCCAGGGGCGATTGAATCCTCATCAAAGAAGACGTTCAGCCCTTCGTCCTTCAGCAGCTTGGCTAGCTGTCGCACCCATGGCTTCTCTCTCCGATTATGGCTAAGAAAGATATCGTACATCCACGGCTCCCAAAGTCATATTTCCTGCCTGCCTAACATGTAATTCTGCAGTTCCTTCATAACCCCACCTCAACGGTCGGGTCTATCCACTGTTAATAATATCCATACTATTATTTTGTTACAATAGCAATATTAATTTAAGAATTTAAGATTTGTCAAATGAATAATTGCGGGAGATTTTCTTTACTTCTGTCTTCTGTCTTCCGCCTTCATGCCTTTCATTGCGAACTTTGCGAACTTTGCGAGAGAATATCTTTTCTTCTGTCTTCTGACTCCTGACTCCTGACTCCTGTCTCCTTCTTTATCTTCTATACGTCTCAAACACTTTTCCCCAGCCGCCTTTCATGGCTTTCTTAATCCGCTCTTCGCTGAAAGCCAGATACCAGTACCAGTCGTAGTACAGGGTGGAAACAAGCTCGCTGAGAGGGGAAAGGAATCCGCCGGAAAGCATATTTTCGAACCGCCGCACACGCGCTGCTCCGGGAGTCTCGTTTATGGTGAACCGGAACCGGAGATCTTTTATATCTGCCCCGGCAATCTCCATTTCACTGATGTCGCCGGTTCCGAGGCCGGATTCATGCGCCATCCTGATATATCGGATGTCGAGAGGCTCAAAGCCCATGAGATAGAGGGCAACCGCATCGAGAGCAACCGGGTCGGTGGATGCAAGAATAAGATTCTTCTCATGAGGAATAAGATTCCGTGGAGAAGGCCCCTCGCCAGCGAAGACGCCATCCATGACCGCGAACATGCCGGGATGCATCTCCTTACGGAGCGCGACGGCGTCGCACAGGGCTTCATCGAGGAACGGAAGGAGATCTCGCAGCTTCCCTCCGGCCATGCATACGAGAGCGCCCCATATAGCCCCTGTGATTGTGCTTTCGAGCGAGGTTTTCATAGTCGTAAGCTGGAGTATATTGCTCCCCGGAAGACGTTCAGGGACAGGAATGCCGTCCGGGAAAAAGCGGGTAAAAACCCTGAGCGGGGTTTTCGGTTCATAGGTTACCCGCGGGGTATTTTCATCGAAGAGGAAAAAGGGGGTGGCGTACTTGCGCAAAACGGCCAGATGACGGTTCAGCACCTGGCCTTTCTGGAACGATACCCCATGAACGGCAGGATAAAAGGCAAAAATTTTGTCCCCCGGAAAACCTTCATCATGCAGCTTTTTCAGAACGCCGTCGAGCTGCCAGGGCGGTGTGGAGACGGAAGGGAAGAAGTGATGCCAATCAAGAGTGACCTGAATTGCGGTATCATGGTCAGGGCTGAGAGAGTCACTGAATCCGGCCATATCCAATAGACTGCTGTAATCTTCAAGTACAGTTTCCGGCGCGGTATTGAGGACTGCCACTTTCGCACGGTTCACTGAATAGTTCCTTAAAAAGGATTTCTTTTCTCGCAAAGTTCGCAAAGAAAGAAAAAAGAAAGAGAAATTAGACAGGATTGACAAGATTGACAAGATTAGAAGAAAACGATAAATTATTCATGATGACATATTTTATTGCGTTTATTTTCAAAATAGATACCGATGCCCCACTCTTGCCCTGCATGAGCAAGGAACCCAATTCGGCATGACACGTGTCATCCTGAACTCGTTTCAGGATCTAAACACTTAAAACATGTTCGATTATTTTTATCGTCATGTATAAATCTTGTAAAATCTTGTAAATCATGTCAAAATAAGTATTTAAAACGCGCTCGGAACAACCCTGTCATGAAAGATTACTGTTTTGTTTAAAAATATATAACCAGTATCGCCACGATTCCATAAGCCAGAATGTCGAGCTGCAGGGGGATATCGCTCAGGAGTATTTCTTCCGGTTGTCCGCCCTCGTTTTTGCTGTGCACCAGGTAAAGGTAACGAAAGATACCGTAGAGGACGAACGGAACAGTCAGCACCATGTGGCTGCCGAATTTATGCACTGTCTCTTCAGACAGGGTGAAGATCATGTATGCCACCAGGGTCGCCGAGGTTACCACCCCGATCATCTGATCGAGCAAATACGGAGTGTATTCCTTGAGAATAACCCGGTGAACATCTGCCTGCTTATCGAGGAGAACGATTTCATGCCTTCGTTTGGAGAGGGCTAGAAAAAGAGCCAGCAGCATGGTGCAGATAAGTATCCAGTTGGATACCGCAACCTGGATAGCCAGAGCCCCGGCGATAACCCTCAGCAGAAACCCGAAGCTGATTACGAATACATCCAGGATAACCTTATGTTTCAGGAAAAAAGTATAGGCAACCTGGAGCAGAACATATCCGAGAACAGCGGCCCCGAAACCGGTGTTGAACAGGAAGGAAACAACGATCGCGACTACGCCGAGAAAGGAACAAAGGAGCCAGCCGGTATGAAGGCTGATCAGTCCTGCGGCGAACGGACGGAATTTTTTGACCGGATGGGCGCGGTCTTTCTCCACATCGACGATATCATTGAAAATGTAAACCGCACCGGTTACCAGGCAGAAAAGAACAAACGCCTCGACCGCTTTGGCAATAGAGGACGAATCCCGCGCGTGACCGGAAAAAATAAGCGCCGCAAAGATAAGCGTATTTTTGGTCCACTGCCGGATTCTCAGGGTTTGCAGTATATCGCCGACGGTCATGATTTCATTCCCGGCAAAAGCACCCTCTCATTTCTCAAGGACAGAGCCCACGGTAGCGCATGGCCTCCGCCACCCGTCCGATGGCCAGTTTCAACGCCGCGGTGCGCATGCTGATCTTCTCATTACGCATGGTTTCTTCCAACTGACGGTAGGTGGAGATCATAATGCTCTGGAACCGCTCCTCAACCTCCAGGTCGCCCCAGAAAAATTGCTGTTTGTCCTGAACCCATTCGAAGTAGGATACGACTATTCCCCCGGAGTTGACCAGAATGTCGGGCAGCACAATTATTCCCCGGTCGTCCAGGATTTTGTTCGCCTCAGGAGAGATTCCGGCGTTCGCGGCTTCCGCGACGATTGCGGCTTTGACCGTGCCCGCGTTCTTTTTTGTGATTGTGTATTCAAGGGCGGCGGGGATCAGGAAATCCACATTCAGGCCGATAAGCTCCTCGTTGGATATTTTGTCGCATCCCTGCAACCCTTCCAGCGTGCCGTTCGCTTTCTTGCATTCAATGGCGGCTTCGATATTGAGACCGTCCTCTTTATAAATTCCGCCGGTGGAGTCTGAGATCGCAACGATATCACAGCCGGTTTCCGCCAGATACCGTGCGGTGCTCATCCCGACAACACCGAATCCCTGTATCGCCGCTCTGGAGTTGTAAAGATACACCTTGTGGTCGCGGGCGGCCTCTTTCAGCACATACACCAGGCCCCTGCCCACTGCGCCTGACCTTCCCACCGATCCTCCGATGGACAGCGGTTTCCCGGAAACCACGTTCGGGACCGAATACCCGGCGAATGTGCTGTAACCGTCCATGATCTGCGCCATCGTGGTTTCGTTTGTTCCGACCTCCGGCGCCGGGATATCCTTCTCCGGGCCGATGATGGGGGATATTTCCCAGGCGTAGCGGCGAGTCAGGCGCTCCAGCTCTCCCGGCGACATTTTTTTCGGCTCGCAGCAGACTCCCCCCTTGGCGCCGCCGAAAGGGATGTTCACCACCGCGCATTTCCAGGTCATTATCGCGGCATGGGCGATGGTTTTCTCCAGGGTGACATCCGGATGATACCGTATCCCGCCCTTTGACGGCCCCCGGAAAAGGTTATGCTGCACCCTCCATGCGTCGAACAGCGCAATCTCTCCATCGTCCATGATGACCGGAAGGTGCAGGGTCAGGGTCTTCTGCGGTTTTTCCAGACGTTTCACATAGAGCTCGGAGAGCCCCATCAGGGCGGCTATCTCCCTCATCTCTCCCATGACCTCACGGTAAAATTCCTGCCCGGCCCGTACCGCTTTGGGGCTGGCTGTCGTGTTCGGCATGCTGTATCTCCGTTAAAAAACAGTGACAAAGTAAAAAAAAGTGACAGAGTGACAAAGTTACAAAGCTGCAAAGTAAAAGACAATAACTCTGAAAGCAAAAATACTATGCAGGGATAGGGAAAGCAAGATTAATGCAAAATGAAGGATGGGGAATGAAGGATGAAAAGAAAACTGTCCCACTACAGATGATGAGTAAGCTCCTATAAGCAAGTCAAGCGGAACAGCAGCCAGTATTTCATACAAATTCTTCGAGGGGGTTTGAAAAGAGGTATAAGGAAGGTGGAAAGACGCCAAACGTTTTGGCTCACTTGCTGAACCACTTACATTAAAACTGATACAAGGCACATAGCATTATATTTTCCAAGAAACTTCAATTAAAGCACGGCGGTTCAGTCAAGTGCAGCCAATTGTTAGGCAGCCCCTAAGACAGACGCTGCCAAGGTCGACTTTTTAGGCAACTGACATTTTTCTTTTTCGCAATTGGCGCAACCCAACTCCAAGTGCTATGAATAAGAAGATGCTGATGAGCCCATTCACCGGCGAAACCAGCCAGTCCGTTCCCGGTACAATCCGGATATGGTTTTCAGTAAAAAGTTGGTTGAGAAAGGCGTCTTCCACCATGTGCATCAGAACCGCCGGCCAGATTGAATTAGTCAAAAGGCGAATCTCACCATACACCATTCCCCAGGAGATCATCACTACGATCGACAAGGGAATGAAGGCATCCAAGTCCAACGTAGTGAATTTTTGCAGAACAGCTCGATCCAGAAAAAACAGATAGTATGGAATATGCCATGCTCCCCAAACGAGTCCAACAATCAAGTGCCCCACGAAATCATTCAGGCGAAGGGAATGCACTTTTGGTGCGAGATACCCGCGCCAGGCAGCCTCTTCAAAAATATTTTTTATGAACTGCGGCAGAACACCCAGCGCGAAAACCTGGAATACCAGCCTAAGCGTGTTCAATGAGAGATTGGGGAATGTGATTAAACCTAAACCGCTGCCGATTATCAAGACAAGTGCCGTCAACACGGGATAGACAAGAAGTGCGATAACGTACCACGCCGCATTCCCTTTAAAGTTTGGCTTGATTCCAAAATCCTTCCAGCCATCCCCTGCAAATGCTCGCAGTAGCAAGGAAGCTCCAATCGGCGTAATAAGCCACAAGAGTATACCAAGGCCTTCTGAAGCCGGGTTATCCATCAGCACATCCAATCCTCGCCCAATCCAGCCAATCGCAAGTACAACAATAATGAAAATCGCCAGATTGCGAATTGTAGTTCTATCGCTTTGATTTTGGATATTCATTGTGTTGGACTCCTTCAAACATTGAATAGCGACCATATGAAGCAGGCTGTCTAACGCTGAACTCAGCCGACGCGGTCTTTATGCGGTCGGCTGCAGTGAAAGGTTAGGCGTTTCCAAACTGATCTGCATAGATCAATCCGACCATACCGTGAACAACGAGAAAGTAAGGCAAAACAGCGAGAACCCATATTTGTGGGTCTTTCACAAGAGCGATCACAAGGTTTCCGAACAACTGGAGGAAAACGTAGAGTATAACCAGAGTGATTGCAGTGAACACGAATGAGATTTTTCCGATGAGATAGTAGAATTGCCAGTACGGTGCTGGGTCCTGAACCGTTCGTCGACTCAGGATTAACGGTCGAAAGCCCAGGAGCGCTAATATTGCAATCATTCTCCCGTCACCCAGCAGAATGCCAAGAAGGCATAAAAGCCCTACGATTAATTGGAAAATGAATGCATTTTGGAGGTTTGAATAAACTCTCAATTGGATCATTTGAGAATACGCTCCACTAACCGCCTTACAATATTTAGGCTGATCCGCATAAGATGCGGAACTTCGCTTTCCCGTCCGTATAACACGCCGCTGGATTATCTTCCAGATAACACTCAAACTGAATTTCTGTGCAATCGGCCATTTGTCCATAAAAAAAACCGCTTCAAAGCTGGCTCGATGGCGCGTTTGTGTGTCGGCTGCCTTTCCTGATTATGCGGTGGTTACTTCTACAAGCTCGCTTACAGAAGTAGGCGGGGGAATGATATGTCCTTTGTCCTTGAGACCCTGGATATGAAATTCGATTGCTTCCTTGATAAGCTCCAAGACCTCCTCGCGCGTGCTTCCCGCTGCGATGCATCCGGGAATGTCCGGCACGTATGCTCCATAGCCGGATGTACTTGTTTCGATGATTACTGTATACTTCATGGCGCCTCCGTTATTTCATCCCTGCTTTTTTCATGATACTGTTCAACGTGCCTGGCGGTATATCAAGCTGCTTTATCAGTTCTCCGATTTTCATGAAGTATCATTTCAGAATAACGTCTGTTTATAAGCGACTTCCACGGTTGGAACATGAGTAAAAAGCTCTTTTCCAGAGTATTATATTGCAATGTATATATTCCCTTTATCACAAGCAAGTAAAAAAATATCAATACATCTGCGTTTCAGACAGAAAAATCAATCTCCGCTTGTGTTTGACGGTAAGGTCATGTATTTTCAGAAAAATATCTGCCTTATTTTAATGCTCCGGTAAAAAAGTTAGTTGTATATTATTTTCTGGTGTTTATTTACCTCACCCCCTGTCCCCCTCTCCTAGTCAGGAGAGGGGGTAACTCGTTACGCGCCTTGTTTCTACCCTCTCCTAATTAGGAGAGGGTGGCCGAAGGCCGGGTGAGGTTCTTAGAGCGATTGCATCAACAAGATAATTTTTTGCCGAATTTTCATCCCTCATCCTTGTTTTTTGGAGTTTCATGCTCACCCTCGACCTCATACACACCCTGGCGTTCGCAGGAGTAGTTCTTTTCCTGGGATACGGAATACGCCGCGCCCTGCCGCTGCTTTCCCGTTATAATATTCCCGCGCCGGTCATCGGGGGCATGCTCGTTGCAGTGCTTATCGTGGTAGCCCGGAATCAGGGGGTAACGCTTTTCAATTTCGACACAACGCTCCAGACTCCGCTGATGATCACTTTTTTCACCACGATCGGCTTCGGCGCGAGCCTTTCCCTCCTTCGAACCGGCGGGCCGCAGGTACTCCTGTTCTTCGCCGCCTCCACCGTGTTCGCCATCGCCCAGAATGTTCTCGGAGTGCTTGTTGCGCTTCCGCTCGGAATGCATCCGCTCTTCGGGGTGCTTGCCGGATCGGTTACTCTGACCGGGGGACCGGCCACCGGGCTGGCATTCGCCCCCCTGTTCGAACAGGCCGGAGTGCATGGCGCCGCTTCGATTGCAGTTACCGCCGCCATGTGCGGGATTGTCTCGGGAGGGTTAATCGGCGCCCCCATCAGCACCTGGCTTATCGAGCGTTACAGACTTAAAAAAGCGCTGACAGAGAAGATGAATGTCGAGCCGCCTGACGCGGCAACGATAATCGAAGAACGGGTGACCGAGCCGGAAGAAGCCCCTTACGGCGAGGGGAAGGAAGCGTACAATCTCCTGAAAAGCATCGTGCTCATCCTCCTGGCCATGTGGATCGGCGCCTGGGTCAGCGGCGGAATAAGCTCCCTCGGTTTTACCCTCCCTGCTTACATCGGGGCGATGCTCAGCGCTGCGGTCATCCGGAACATCGACGACATCACCGGCATCTTCGGCATCTCCCAGCGTTTCGTCGACGACCTTGGCGGAGCCGCGCTCTCCCTGTTCATTGTCATGGCGCTCATGACACTGAAGCTGTGGGAGCTGGCCAATGTGGCGCTCCCGCTCCTGATTATCGTTGCAGCCCAGGTTCTTTTGATCGCAGCGATCTGTCTCTGGCCGATTTTCTGGCTGATGGGGAAAGATTACGATTCGGCGGTAATGAGCGGAGGATTCTGCGGATTCATGCTGGGAACCACCGCCAATGCCATGGCCAACATGACCGCGCTTGTGGAAAAATTCGGCCCCGCTCCCCGGGCTTTCCTGGTGGTGCCCATGGTAGGGGCGTTCTTCATTGATTTCACCAATGCGGTGATCATCACCGTGTGTCTGAATATCTGGAGGTAAAAGAGTGATTAGAAATTTATCGCAAAGACGCAAAGTCAATAAAGAAAGAAGGCAGAAAGCGGAAGAAAAGTTTACTTACCCGAATTGTGCGTAAATTTACTTAATAATTCTCATAACATATTTTAAACATATACTTATATATACTTAGGGGGCTGAATTTTAAACGTCCTCCCTTTTCCCTTCTATTCCGCGCACATCCTGAACTCGCCTTACGCGCGGGAAAAATCTTGACTATTCCCCGTAAACATGATATGCTTTACTTTTTGCGCGAATTCGTAACGGAATCTCATTTCGCATAAGGGAATCCCTCATGTCCTTTCTCGACACGCTCATCATCATCCTCTACTTCGCCGCGGTGATCGGCATGGGTTTCTACTATCAGAAGCGGGCCTCGCGGAACCTTGAATCCTATTTTCTGGGCGGGAAGAGCATGCACTGGATATTCCTCTCCATGTTCGGCTCGGTGTCCACCTTCGACATCACCGGGACCATGTGGATCGTATCGCTCCTCTTCCTCATGGGAATGAAATCGCTCTGGGTGCACTGGATGTGGGGGGTCATGATGGGAGCGTTTTTCCTGGCGTATATGGGGAAGTGGGTGCGCCGCTCGAATGTGCTCACCGGCGCTGAGTGGATGATTACCCGTTTCGGTAATGACCGAGCCGGTGTGGTCGCCCGTACCACTTACGCGCTCATGGCAGTGATTACCCTGGCCAGCTTCATCGGATATGCTTTCGAGGGGATCGGCAAGTTCGCTGCGGTATATATATCGCTGCCTCCCAACCTGCTCGCGGTGATCATCGTGGCGGTCACTACCCTGTATGTGCTCCTCGGCGGCCTGTACAGCGTGGTGTTCACCCATGTCATCCAGGCGGTGATTCTCATCATCGCCGGAACGGTGATTGCGGTAGTGGCCTACCAGGCGCTGACACCTGAGCTACTGGCGAGCCATCTATCAGCCGATTGGACATCCCTGGTCCCGGTCTGGCGCATCCCTGAGTTCACGGGCACTGCAAACGCCCAGTATGAGCTTTTCGGCGCCCTGGTAATAGTGTGGGTGCTTAAAGGGTTTCTCCTGAACGCCGGCGGCCCCGCGCAGATGTACGATTTCCAGAGCTTTCTCGCCGCACGGAGCCCCCGTGACGCCTCCAAGCTGGGGGCGGCATGGAGCTTCTTCCTGATCATCCGCTGGGGGATGGTCATGGGGATCACCCTCCTGGCGCTCACCGGGTTTACTGGCATCACCGACCCGGAGCAGGTGATGCCCATAGTGCTCAAGGACTATCTTCCGATGGGACTCAGGGGAATTGTCATCGCGGGACTTCTTGCCGCGTTCATGTCCACATTCAGCGCCACAGTCAACAGCGGCGCATCCTACATCGTCCATGACCTCTGGCAGCCTTATTTCCGGCCCCTTGCAACGGAACGTCAGCTCGTCCGGTCAAGCTATGCGGCCACTGTGGCCATTGTGATTGTCGGCATCGTCATCGGTTTCCAGGCCAAGTCCATCGCCCAGATATGGAACTGGATGATGATGTCTCTCGGCGCGGGGGTGATCATGCCCAATTTCCTCCGCTGGTACTGGTGGCGGATGAACGGCTGGGGCTACGCCGCCGGAACACTCGGGGGAATACTCCTCTCTCTTATCGCCCTCTTTCTCCCGGCAGCCCCTATGTATGTGATTTTCCCGCCCATTGTGATCGCCTCTCTCGCCGCCTGCATCATCGGCTCGCTTGTCACCCCGCCCGTAGATAGTGAAATCATTGTTGCATTCTACCGGACAGTTCGTCCTTTCGGCGCCTGGAAGCCGATTCGAAATATCGCCGGGCTTTTACCGGAGGAGGCTAACAAGCGTTCGGAGAGCGCCGCGCTCACCGTTTTCAATGTGCTGGTCGGCATGGCCGCAATCACCGGATACTACCTCTTTCCCATGTATCTTGTGGGGCACTGGCACCGGTATGCGTTCATCTGCCTGGCGGTTGCTGTGACAGCTACGATCATACTGTCGGTGACCTGGTACCGAAACTTACCGAGGGAGGAAGAGAAATAAAGTGCAAAGGCAAGAAATTTGACAGGATTTACAAGATTTACAGGATTAATTATATTCTGAAACCTTTGAAATACTTTCTCTCGCAAAGTCCGCAAAGTTCGCAAAGAAAGAAAAGTAAATCAGGTGATTCGCTGGTTATAGACAAAGATACTTTACGATAAAGAGGGCTTTTTTTTATTTATATAAATGTGGACACATTAATATAATAAGGTAATAAGGCGACTCTTTGCAACAGAATCAAAGGCGTATTATACAGGAAGAAAAATGAAACTCAGTATCTTATGGGGATCGAGATAATAATTATTCAACGTAACAGTGCACGCGAGTAACGTAGCCAGGGGGCGTCATGGCATATCAAGCACAAAAGCAGTCGAAACCCGACCATACCGCCTTGGATGTACTGCAGGAGTTCAAGCGGATGTTCGTAAACAGCCGTTCGTTGAGTGTCTATTTGCCCGAGAAATGCAATGGGGAATCGACGTTCGCGCCCGGCGAGTTCTACCGAGCCACCACTCCGTACTCCTACGTTCAACTCAAGGCCCCTCTCACTGAGAAGGTGCGGCAGGAGCATAACAGCATCGGGGCATGGATTAACGAAAACTTCTTGATTCGCCTCTGGGCAATTCTTGAGAGCCGGGGATTCACTAAGCCGATTCGAACCAACGTTCGAGGCACAGCCGAGGTCCAACTTCTCAAGGACCTTCGCCAGCACTTCGCGCATGGAACGGGCCTTTACAACGACAGAAAGTTGGAGCATCGCAATCTGCGGCGCGACCTGCTAAAATCATTCCCTGTACCAGGAGATATCGACGGACTCCCTACTAACATCGACTACGTAATGGTTCCGATGTACGAGCGATGTCTCGAATACGTGCAGGACGTTCTGGCAGCTGAGGCATCGGAGGGTGACGGATCGCCTGCAATCATGAAGGCAGGATAGTAGCACCGAACAAGTGCTTTCAACCTATGCGTTCACGGTTGTCGCATACAGCAAGCGCACGACACGAGGAGTTTAGCTCAGTACATTAAATTAAGGAAAACATCATGGAAAAAGCCCTATTTATAAACGGAGTTTATGAGGATGTCCTTGATGAAATTGTAAAATCCCAAGAAGCTAACCCTGGCAGGGTTTTTTACCTACAACCTTATTCAGAATCTTCGATAAAACAACTTAGAAACGGATCAACCGAGCCGTATTTCCCATTACCTCTTTACATTTCAACAACCCGTCAACTCAATCAAATATGCTACTCAGCAGATATCATTGGATGGGAAGACAAAAATGAACTATCGGCGAAAAGACTGGCATTCTTAAATGAACATATAAAAATATTTCAACCAAAAGAAGTCGAGATATATTTTGAAGTGAAGGAAAAAAAGTGCGTCAATTTAATCTCAATTAGAAACCTAACAAAATTTAGTAACCAACTGTCAACATCAAATCTAATAAAGGAGAGCGATGGAGAACCACTTAAACCGCGGACTCGCGCAGGCAGTTGGAGTTACGTTTATGCTTTACCATTATTATCAATTGATAAAACTGTTGTTAAAAAAAGACTAGACGAAGAACTGGAAAAATCTCTATCCATATCCTTAAAGGATGATGATGAAATAATAAAAAAACGTTTAGAAACTGCTCCTAAAATTCCAGAGAAAGTCCAAACCATATCATATGATTTTCGAAGAAACCCAGATGTAATTGCGGCGGTATTAAAAAGAGCTCACGGCAAATGTGAATTATGTAAATCTGATGCACCTTTTTTTAAGGCTTCAGATGGCACACCATATTTGGAAGTTCACCATTGGATCACATTATCTGAAGGAGGAGAGGACATTATTGAAAATGCTGGTGCACTATGCCCAAATTGTCATAAAAATGCGCATTTTGGGGCAAAACGAGACTTTATAAAATCTAACAAGGTGCTTGTATCCAATGTAAAAAGTCCCTCAACAGATGAACCCTGTTCGTACTAAAGAAGAACAAGATACATGAATAGATACTAGATTCCTTTTCTCACCCCTCTTTCCAGCCTTTTCCTTTCTTTATTAACTTTGCGAACTTTGCGAGAGAATAAATCAAAGATTTCATCTTGTGAATCTTGTGAATCCTGTCAAAATTTTTTTCATTCCTTTTCTTTCTCTCAGTTATTGACCCTCGAATCCGCCGTTTTCCCCATTTTCCCTTGATTACCATTCTGTAATTGCTTAATTTACAAACTTTATTCCAGCATATTTCAAAGAAGGATAATTCTATGGCAGAAACGACCAAAAAAATACTGATATTCACCGATGAAACCCTCTGCAAGGGTGTGGACGGCTGCGGTATTTGCATTCATGTGTGTCCGAAAAAAGTGTTCGAGCGTTCGAGCCGTCTGACACCCAAGGGAATCCGGCCCCCGGAGCCGGTACGGGCCGAGGATTGCAACGGGTGCAAGCTGTGTATGATCTATTGTCCCGATCTGGCGATTGTAATAGAGAAAGAAGATAAATCTGAAGTGTTGACCGAGACATGATTTACATGATTTGCATGAAATAATGATATATATTCTAATCTTGTCAATCTTGTTAATCCTGTCTAATTTCGGTATTTGAAAAAAAGCGTTGTTTAAAAAAAATTATCAGACATGATTTACATGATTTACATGATTTGCATGAAATAATGATATATATTCTAAATCTTGTCAATCTTGTTAATCCTGTCTAATTTTGGTTTTTAAAAAGCGTCGTTAAAATATTCATTAGACATGATTTACATGATTTGCATGAAATAATGATATATATTCTAAATCTTGTCAATCTTGTTAATCCTGTCTAATTTTGGTATTGATAAAAAGCGTTGTTAAAAAAAATAATTGGACATGATTTACAAGATTTACATATAAATGTTATATTCTGTCAATCTTGTCTGATATCGAGGTTTATTGTTGGAAATCAATGAATTGACAAAGTGCGTCATCGGGTGCGCGTACAAGGTTCATAAAGAACTTGGCGCAGGTTTTCTTGAGAAGGTATATGAAAACGCCTTGAAAATAGAACTCGAGGAGTCCGGGGTCGATGTTGTTCAACAGTATCCAGTTGCCGTGAACTACCGAGGACGTATGATTGGCGACTTCTATGCCGATCTCTTGGTGGAAGGGAAAGTGATAATTGAATTGAAAGCTGTTCAGAAACTTGCGAAAGAACATGAAGTTCAACTGGTAAACTATCTCGCTGCCACA
This sequence comes from Candidatus Latescibacter sp., assembly GCA_030692375.1. Lineage (NCBI taxonomy): Bacteria > Pseudomonadati > Candidatus Latescibacterota > Candidatus Latescibacteria (ex Chuvochina et al. 2023) > Candidatus Latescibacterales > Candidatus Latescibacteraceae > Candidatus Latescibacter > Candidatus Latescibacter sp. Next base: position 33,558 of record JAUYCD010000264.1, read on the forward strand.
GGTATAGATAACGGTCTTCTCATTAACTTTGGTTCTTCTGTTGAAATAAAACGGAAGTTTAGAAAATATACTGAACAAGATTTACATGACAATAATAAATCCTGTTAATCTTGTTAATCCTGTCTAATATCAATTTTTAAACAGGCTTTTTTAAAACCAATCATCAGACATGATTTACAGATTTACATAAATAAAATATAAATTCTCAATTCTGTTAATCTTGTTAATCCTGTTAATCCTGTCTAATATCAATTTTTTAAACAGGCTTTTTTAAAACCAATCATCAGACATGATTTACAAGATTTACAAGATTAAAATAAATTAGAAATCATGTAAATATTTTTATCCCGTCATATCAACAAAGGATTATCCATTGAAAAATGAGCGTGTTCTGACCGGAAGGCATTTCATGCAGGGCAACATCGCCTGCGCGGAGGGTGCGCTGGCAGCGGGCTGCAGTTTCATGGCAGGCTATCCCATCACTCCCGCCACCGAAATCGCCGAAAGGCTTGCAGTCCGTCTTCCCTCCCTTCGCGGGGATGACGGTGTATTTATCCAGATGGAGGACGAGATCAGCTCCCTTGCCGCGGTTATCGGCGCCTCCTGGATGGGGAAAAAGGCCATGACTGCAACAAGCGGGCCGGGGCTTTCGCTTATGATGGAGCACATCGGATTCGCGATCGGCACCGAAACCCCGTGTGTCATTGTGGATGTCCAGCGGGGCGGGCCGACCACCGGCATCCCATCGGTCGAGCTTCAGGGCGACATGGTGCAGGCGCGGCGCGGCTCTCACGGCGAGTATCAGATCATCGCGGTGGCGCCTTCCTCCCCGCAGGAAATGTTCGACCATACCATCCTCGCTTTCAACCTGGCAGAGCTGTACCGTACCCCGGTGCTGGTCATGGCCGATGCGTTTGTTGGCCATATGCACGAGCGGGTCGACATTCCGGAACCGGAAACAATAGATATATCCAACAGAATCATTCCCGAACCGGGGTTCGATGCCGAGAAGGATCAGGGATTTCTCTCCGTGGATGTAGCGCCCATGCCGGTTTTCGGCCGCGGGTTCAAAAGCCATGTAACCTCATCATGCCATACCGAGACCGGTCAGAGGAATGTCACCGACGCCTACGCCCTCGATAATTTCATCCGCAAGCTTTCCGGGAAAATCGAGAAACACCGGGATAAAATCGTGCGTGTGGAAGACCGAACCGAGGGCGCAGATATCGTAATTTTCGCTTACGGCAGCATTCATCGTGTGGCGCTCGAAGCCGCAGAAAAAGCGCGCTCCGAGGGTTTGAACGTGGGTACATTCCGCCCGGTGACCGTGTGGCCCTTCCCGGACAGGGAGATAGCCGAATTCTCACAGCGGGTGAAAGCCATCCTCGTCCTCGAAAACAATCTCGGACAGCTTCTCCCCTATGTGCAGGCGGCGGCGTCCTGCCCGGTTCATTTCCTCGAACCGGAAATTCTCGGCACCCTTCATGATGTGGACAGGGTGACAAAGAAGCTGAAGGAGGCGGCGAAATGAGTTCAACGCACCCTCTTTTCGAATATATACGCCCCTCGGCTTTGAAAACGGCCAACTGCCCCGGCTGTGGCAACGGTATTCTCGCCCAGGCCATCCTCCGCGCTATAGATGAAGAGGGGATCAGCATGGACGATTTCGTATTCGTATCCGGCATCGGGTGCGCCGCCTGGATTCCCAGCCCGTTCTTCCACGGAGATACGCTGCACACCACACACGGCCGTCCCATAGCTTTTGCAACAGGTTTGAAACTCGCTGCCCCGGACCGCCGGGTCATGGTAATATCCGGCGACGGCGACCTTTTGGCGATTGGCGGGAATCATTTCATCCATGCCGCCCGCCGTAACATAGACATGGTGGTCATCTGTGTGAACAACGGCATCTACGGGATGACCGGCGGACAGGTGGCGCCCACCACTCCGCTTGGCCTTAAAACGGTTACCTCCCCCTACGGGAATGTGGAGAACGAGTTCGATATTGCCGGGCTGGCAATAGCGGCGGGAGCGACGTATGCGGCCCGCTGGACGGTGTACCAGACCCTGCAAATTACGAAAGCCGTCCGAAAGGCGCTCAACCACAAGGGATTTTCCCTTCTCGAGATCCTCAGCCACTGCCCGGTGCATTACGGCAAGAAAGCGGGAATGAATTCGGTGAAGATGTTCGATGGCTTCAAGGAGCGTTCGGTTACGGTGGCTAAAGCCGCCGGAATGACCCCGGAGGAAAAGGCCGGAAAAATCATTGTGGGCGAGCTGCTCGACATCGAGAAACCTGTCCTCGATGTGGAGCTTGCCCGCCAGCGTGAAGAGCTGCGGAAAGGAGCCGCCGATGGCCAGAACTGAGATTCGTTTCGCCGGATTCGGCGGCCAGGGAGTGGTGCTGGCCGGGGTGCTTCTCGGCGAGGCTGCGGTGATCCACGACGGCAAGTATGCCATCCAGACCCAGACCTACGGCGCCGCGGCGCGCGGCGGTGCAGCCCGCTCCGATGTGATTATCAGCGAGGACCGTATCATCTATCCCCAGGTGACCGCGCCGGACATCATGGTGGCGTTCACCCTCGAGGCGATGAATAAGTACAAGAGCGAGATGAAAGAGGGCGCTCTTCTCATTGTTGACAGTTCCCTGTTCACTCCGCCGGACGGGCTCCCGTTCCGTGTCTACCGTTGTCCGGCCACCGGAATTGCGATGAATGAACTGGGAAAAGGAATTGTCGCCAACATGGTTATGCTCGGATTTCTCACCGCCCTGACAGGGATAGTGAGCGAGGATGCGATGACAGAAGCCATCCGCGCCAATGTACCGAAAGGTACGGAGGAACTGAATCTGAAAGCTTTCCGGCGTGGAATGGAACTGGGTAAAGAAGCGAAGTAAAACCGTCTGAACCACAGATGGTCAGGATTGTACGGATCAACAGGAAAGAATTATTGTCCGGCATATCTTTTAATTCCTGATATCAACAGTTCAGACAATTTTAATAAAAATCTTTGTAATCTTGACAGGATTTCAATTATGTATACCAATCGTGATTTTATAGAAATTTCCAAAATCATTCGATCTTTCATTCCCAGAACGAAAGAAATCATTCTCTTCGGAAGCTATGCCCGCGAGCAGGCAAAGGAGGAAAGTGATGCCGATATCGCGGTCATTGTGGAAAAGAAATTCGACCGTAAGGAAAAACTCCTGGCTCTGGGGAAGGCATGGAACGCACTGGCAAGACGAGGATACCATGTGGATATTGTAATAAAAACAGTGGATGAATTCGATATGGACAAGGATATACCGGTTACTCTCTCCCATACAATATATCATGAAGGAAAATGCTTATGGAAAGCCAACGCCTCCTTGAAATCATCCGTCAATGGCTGATCAAGGCGGATCATGATCTTGAAATTGTTGAACGGGAAATGAGGTTTTCCGATGAACCTCTTACAGATATTCTGTGTTTTCATTGCCAACAGGCTGTTGAGAAGTATCTGAAAACATACCTTATATTCAAACTCGTTAAACCTTCGAAAACACATGATATCGCCGAGCTCATCGAGGAATGCAGAAAGCTTGATCCAGACTTTGAGAAGCTCTCCGATTTATCGTATATGACCGAGTATGCTGTCCAGCTTCGATATCCTGACGACTTTTACCAGCCTGAACTTGCAGAGATGAATAAAGCGTTTTCTGATGCCCTTAAGGCAAAACGGTTTGTTCTAGAGAAAATCAATGTAAAGATGAGGTAGCATCTCATCGGAAACAAGTACATAACCTATTCGGGGAGTTATAAACAACCACCGCCATGAAACTCTACGAGCATGAAGCCGCCGATATCTTCGCTCATCTCGGCATTCCCGTTCCGGACCGGATGACCGCCGTCTCGCCGGAGGAGGCCCGATCCGCCGCAGAAAAGATCGGCTGCCAGGTGGTGGTCAAAGCGCAGGTGCTTGCCGGGGGCCGCGGCCTGGCTGGAGGGGTGAAAACCGCCTCCACACCGGAAGAAGCGCAGGCCGCTGCGGAATCCATCCTCGGCTCCCGCATCCGTGGACTGACAGTCGAAAAGGTCCTGATCAGCCAAAAGATCGAGATCGCAAAGGAGCTTTACCTGGGCATCACGGTGGACGGAGACAAAGGACAGCCGATCGTGGTGACGAGCAGCGAGGGCGGCGTGAGCATCGAAGAAATCGCAAAGACATCCCCCTCGAAAATCGCCTCCCGGAATGTGGACATCAACCGGGGGCTGCTCGCGTTCGAGGCGCGTAAACTCCTTGGCGGCGCAGGTTTCCCCGCCCGTCAGATACCTGCCGCCGCCGATGTGCTGGTGAAGCTCTACCAGGTGTTCCGGCGGTACAATGCCCTGATTGCGGAGATCAATCCTCTGGCGGTCCGCCCGGATGGTTCGGTCACAGCGGTGGACACCAAGCTGGAAATAGACGATTCCGCACTGTACCGCATGGACAACCGCCTTCCCGGCAACATCGAGCGCACCGGAAACCCGCTCGAGAAAAAAGGCCGCGAGATCGGAGTCACCTATGTGGAGCTGGACGGCGATATCGGCCTCATTTCATCCGGCGCCGGGCTGGGCATGGCCACCATGGACATCATCGGGCGGAAACTGCGCCCCGCCAACTTCCTGGAAACCGGCGGCGGCATCACCGAAGACCTGCTCTACCGCATCATGGAGCTGATGATGATGAAACCGGGCCTCCGCGCTATCTTTATCAATCTCTACGGCGGCATCAACCCCATCCATGAGGGGGCCAAAGGCATCGTCCGCTACATCCGTGAGCACAATCTCTCCATCCCCATCATGGCCAAAGCCCTGGGGAACCGTCAGGAGGAAACCTGGGAAATCCTGCGCTCCGGCGGCGTCCACGTTGTAACTGAGACGGCGACTGAGAAGGCGGTGGAGAAGCTGTTCGAACTTGTAGGGAGCGTAAAAGAATAGTCCAAAGCCCAAAGGAAAAGATCAGTCGCAAAGGGGCAAAGGCACAGAGGAAAAGAAAGAAGTAAAGAAGCTGAAGAAACACTTTGCCGCGCCTTCACTTTGATACTATGTTACATTATTGATAGAAATGATAGGGTCTTAGTATGAGCGTATTAAACCATATAACGTTAGAAAATTTCAAATCAATCAAAAAACTTGACCTTGATTTGAAACCGTTAAATGTCTTTATCGGAGCTAATGGAGCGGGCAAATCAAATTTCGTCGGGGTGTTCAATTTCCTTAACGAACTAGTCGAAGGCAATCTTCAAACATATACGGGTACGTCCGGAGGAGCTAACAGCATCCTTTATTTCGGCATCAAAAGGTCGGACTCCCTCTCTTTTGATCTCTCCCTGGATGATAACACGAAAGGGTATCGCTGTGTTTTGAAACCCACAGTACATGATTCTTTTATCATAGACGAAGAGTTATTCTGGATTATTGATGAAGGCGGGCATAAAGAACATTCAATGTTTTTAGGTAATAACAATACTGAGTCTGCCATTCAGAAAACGCTCACAGATACCCAGTACGTGCCTTTCAAAGAAATCTGCCCTCTCCTTAAAAGCTGGAAAATCTATCACTTCCACGACACCACCAACAGTGCCGCAATTAAACAAACCAGTGATATTGAAAACAACCGCATTCTTCTGCCAGACGGCGGCAATCTTGCGGCATTTCTGTACATGCTCTCGAAAAAATATCCGGTACATTTCGATAACATACAGGATGCCATTCGCATGGTTGCGCCTTTTTTTGACCGCTTTGTCCTTGAACCCTCTCAATTGAATGAAGACAAAATTCGGCTTGAGTGGAAACATAAAGGAACAAGCGATTATTTCAATGCTTCCTCACTCTCCGACGGCACTCTACGGTTCATGTGTCTTGCCACACTTCTTTTACAGCCAGCGCTGCCATCAATAATCCTGCTCGATGAACCCGAACTCGGCCTTCATCCTTATGCTGTCGCCGTTCTTGCAGGGCTCTTGCGGTCGGCTTCGAAGAATTCGCAGGTTATCATCGCCACGCAGTCGGTTACTCTGGTTAATCAATTCGAACCTGAAGATATTGTGGTGGTCGAGCGCGACAAAGAACAAAGCATATTCCGCCGTCTCGATAAATCGAATATTACCGAATGGCTTGAGGATTATGGCCTCGGCGACCTTTGGGAGAAAAATATTCTGGGAGGACGCCCCTGAATCATGAAAAAGGTGCTGATTCTCGTGGAAGGACAAACAGAAGAAGCTTTTGTTAAACGGGTTCTCGCTATTCATCTTGCGCCTTATGATATCGTGGTTAATCCTATAATATTGACAACAAAAATAGTCGTGAATGGTCCGGATTTTAAAGGTGGATCTTTATCATACAGAAAAGTAAAAAAAGAAGCTCAAAGATTGCTTGGAGACACAAGCACTCATCTGGTGACAACAATGCTTGATTTCTATGGTCTCAAAAACGATTTCCCTATGCGGGACAATTCTACCGGTAATCCTCTTGAAAAAGTTTCCAGAGTCGAGGCTGCGTTTAATCAAGATATAGATAATCCCCGCTTCTACAGTTATTTCTCACTTCATGAGTATGAGGGATTGCTGTTTTCTTCTCCATCTGATATTGCACGGATATTTAACGAACCCGTTAAAGAAAGTATCCTCCGCCGAATAAGAAATTCTTTCCCGACCCCGGAAGACATTAATGATAATCCGGAAACCGTTCCTTCAAAGAGGATCTGCATGGAGTTTCCCCAATATGAAAAGGTTTTCCATGGCTCTGTAATCGCAGGCCGTATCGGGCTTGAAACCATGCGAAGAGAATGCCACCATTTTCATACATGGTTGAATCGAATTGAACAATTATAGATAAAAACATAGATCGGAACAACATACCACCATGTCTATATTGCTAAATCGAAAGACAAAGGTTCTCGTTCAGGGAATCACCGGGAAAATCGGAAGCGTCCAGACCCGCTGGATGAAAGAATACGGCACTAATATCGTCTGCGGAGTAACTCCGGGCAAGGGCGGAGGCGAAATCGAAGGCGTTCCGGTTTTCAACTCGGTGGAGGAAGCAGTGCGTGGTACAGGCGCCGAGGCTTCGGTGTTCTTTGTACCGGCGGCGGGCGTGCTCGATGCATTCTTCGAAAATGCCGATGCGGGTATCGGCCTGATTGTAGTTGTTCCGGAACATGTCCCCGTGCACGATGTGATGAAAATGCGCGCCTACGCCCAGGAGAACGGTGTGTTTGCCCTCGGACCCACCACCCCGGGCATTCTCACCCCCGGTGAGGCCAAGATGGGCATCATGCCCGGTTCCCTGTTCACTCCGGGCAGGTTCGGCATCATCTCACGGAGCGGAACCCTGGCCTATGAAATGGCCGGGATTCTCAGCGCCGCCGGGTACGGGCAAAGCACCGTGGTCGGCATGGGCGCGGACCCGGTCGTTCTCACCGCCATGACCGACATCCTGCAGCTTTTCGAGCGCGATCCCGAAACCGATGCTGTGGTAATCGTCGGCGAGGTGGGCGGAGTCCAGGAAGAAATGGCGGCGGAATTCATTACAGAATGGATGACCAAACCTGTCGCCGCTTACATTGCCGGACGGTTCGCCCCGGAAGGCAAGCGCATGGGTCATGCCGGCGCCATCGTGCGCGGCTCTGCGGGTACATACGCCGGGAAATGCGCTGCGCTCGCAGAGGTGGGGGTGCGGGTGCTGGAAACGCCGATTGATGTGGTGGAGTGGGCAAAAACCCTGACACCTGGAGAGAAATGATGGATTTTCCTCAATTGGTAAAAATCCGGCAGCTTTTTAGCCGTGACTATATAGAAAATATAGAAGAAGAACTGGAACTCCGCCTGAACGCTTCCGGGATGCTCTCCCGGGTGAAACCCGGCATGCGGGTTGCAGTGACCGCCGGAAGCCGCGGCATCGACCGAATCCCCCGGATACTGAAAACGGTTATCGATCTTCTCATCGCCGCGGGCGCGAAACCGTTCATTGTCCCGGCCATGGGCTCCCACGGCGGCGGTACCGCCCGGGGCCAGACGGAGATGCTCGAAAGCCTGGATATAACGGAAAAGAGCATAGGCGTTCCCGTTGTTTCCTCCATGGATACGGTGACACTGGGGAAAACATCTTCAGGCGCTCCTGTGTTCATGGATCGGAATGCCTATGACGCGGACGGTATTGTCGTAGTCAACAGGGTAAAGCTGCACACCGCCTACCATGGGTGGGTGGAAAGCGGCATCTGCAAGATGGTCGCAGTGGGTATGGGGAAGAAAAATGGCGCTGAGACCATGCACATGTACGGCCTGGGGGAGGTGATTACCGAGGCTTTCCGGATTGCGCGGGATACTACGGGAAAGATTCTCTTCGGGGTGGCAATTCTTGAAAATGCCTTCGACCGGACCCTCGATTTTAAGATTTCCGCGCCGGAGGATTTTGAACAAACCGACAATGCTCTTCTGGAACGGTGCAGTTCGCTTATCCCCCGGATTCCTCTCCAATCTTTTGACATTCTCATTGTCGATGAAATGGGGAAAAATCTTTCCGGCACCGGCATGGACACCAATATCATCGGGTTCTGGCGCAGGTTCGGGGGCGAGAAAAATCCGGACTACAAAACGCTCATAGTCCGGGACCTCACTCCTGAAAGCCACGGAAACGCTATGGGAATCGGATTCGCCGATCTTATACCGCAGAAACTCTATGACAAGATCGATCTGAAAGCCACCTACACCAACGGTATCGCCTCCAATACCTGGTCCATCGTCCGTATTCCGATCACCCTCGAAAGCGACCGTGAATGCATCCTGACCGCACTGGAAAAGCTTCCGGCAGGTTCTGCCAGGGTCATCCGTATCCGAAACACCCTTTTTCTGGATGAACTCCAGGTATCCGAAAATCTTCTTCCCGCCCTCCGGGGAAAAAAAGGAATCGAAATCATCGGCAAGTCGGAGCCGATGCGATTCGACAGCGAAGGAAATCTAGTGTAGATGTTTGTACTCCGGCTTCACATATTTTGCTTATTTTGCATACCGGAACCACTTTAATTTAAGAATTCCTCGCAGCTTGCTGCGGGGTTGGATCCCCCCTGTCCTTCGGACATCCCCCCTTTTTAAGGGGGGCAACAGATGTAATCGGCGGAAGAATGGTTTTTCAATTTTAACCCCCTGCTGCTATGATACAAGTCAAGAGGAAAGTGTAAAGAAGCTACCAATAGAAACATCATACTTTTATTGAAGTCGCGATGTGGTAATGTGGTAAACGGCAGTATCGTTTTCCACATTTCCATATCGATAATCGGTT